>PWXP01000146.1 GCA_003561895.1 Planctomycetaceae bacterium
AACTGCTGCACGGGCCGTACCTGGTCTATCACGGCGACCCTTCGACGATGACCATATTGTGGCGCACCGGGGAGGCTTCGGAAACGACCCTCCGCTGGGGACGGGAGAACTTCCGGTTTGAACAGGGCGAATTGCAGGTGGAACCTTACGATGAAGCGAATCGCCTTTACCGTGCCACACTCACCGGCCTGGAACCGAACACCCGCTACACGTACCAGTTGCAGGTGGGTGATCAATACGCCCCCGGCATGTTCTACACGGCTCCGGCTCCCGACGCCGACAAAGTGAAGTTCCTCATTTACGGCGGCACCGCGCAGGGGGCGGCCGAACACGAGAAGATCAGCAAGGCCCTGTACGACAAAATCTACCGGGACCCCGCCTATCATTCACTGCTGCTCCATGCCGGGAACTGGGTTTCGCGCATCGATCGGCTTTCCGATTGGGACGAGCAGTTCTTCTCGCGGGAACGCGAGGCGCGGCATGCGCGGTATATGCAGTCGCGCATGCCCATCATGGGCGCGGTCGGAGACCGGCAGGGCAATACCGACTTGTTCAAGCAATTATTCCCATTCGAATTCGCTGGCGGCCCCTATCATTCGTTTCAGTACGGGCCGGTACACGTGACCGTGATGGACGCCCATACCGATTACTCCGAAGGCTCGGCCCAGTACCAATGGCTGGCCGACGACCTGCAGGGCGCCACGGCGCCGTGGAAGATTCTCGTCCACACCGGCCGGCATTCCCTGGTGGAGGAACCGGCCGGCTGCGAGGCGGCCCGGGAGATGCTGCATTCCTTGTGCGAAGAATACGGGGTAAACCTCGTGATCGACGGCGGTACCGGCGGGTATGCCCACGCTCAGGTGGGTTCGGTGCAGTATGTCGGCCTGGGGCCGGCGCCGCCTGAGCGGGAGAACGGACCGCATACCATGGTGTTCGGTGCCGTACAGATCGAAGGGCCAACGCTGAAGCTCGAGGTCTTCGACCATGCCGGCGAGCGGATCGAAACGGTGGAACAGACGTTTAATTCCGAATGACGCCACTTGGGACGACCTGATGTACCGAGTGTACGTGCGGCAGGCAATGGACGCCGGCCGTCAGGATGCTGCCGAGGGACGCCTCGTGGACGTGGCTGAAGTCCGGCGTCGATTCGGGCTGCCAGGATGAAAGTTCGGTGGACTACAGCATCGACCGGGATATTCACGCGCGATTGGGGCACCGGGCCTCCGGCGAGGTGATCGACGCCAGCCAGTTTTGAGGGCAGGCCTCCCCCCTTGCAAATTCGCTGGAGGCCGAGTAGACTAACAATGCTAGGTCCAGCACCGTTGCACCGTTTGGCTCAAGCGGCGCCATGCCCCTTCCCCTCCGCAGACCACATCCGCCTCCCCCCCATTCGCAGAAAACGGTCGTCCGATGAAATTTCCCCCCCGCCGTGCCAACCGTCGCCAGTTTCTCACCGCGGCAGGCGCCGCCGTAGGAGTCCCCGCACTTGTCGCACCGAAGGCCCTGGGCTTTCAGGGAAGTCGGCCGGCCAGTGAGCGCATCACCACCGCGCTGATCGGCTCCGGGGCCCGGGGGCTGCAAATCGCAGCCGGGGGCGAGCAGATCGTGGCCGTGTGCGACGTCGATGCGAAACACCGCGAGGGCGCGAAGAAGCAGGTCGAGGCCATGCTCGGCGTCCGCGGGGTCGATGCCGTGAATGACTTCCGCGAGGTGCTCGCGCGCGACGACCTCGACGCCGTGATTATCGCCACGCCCGACCACTGGCACGCGCCGCAAACGCTGGCGGCCATGGAGGCCGGCAAGGCCGTGTACGTGGAGAAGCCGCTCACGCTCACCATCGAGGAGGGCCGCATCCTGGCCGACGCCGCCCGCCGATACCGCGCCATCCTCCAGGTGGGCAGCCAGCAGCGGTCCGACCAGCGGTTCCTCCGCGCGTGCCAGTTGGTGCGCAACGGGTACATCGGCCGGTTGAAGAGCGTGTGGGTGGAAATCCCGGCCCGCGGCGGCAGCGACGCCCCGTGGTCGCCCCGGCCGGTGCCGCCGGAGTTGGATTACGACACGTGGCTGGGCCCCGCGCCCTGGGCCCCGTACCATCCGCACCGCTGCCACTATCGTTTCCGGTTCGTCAGCGATTATTCCGGCGGCGACGTGACCAACTGGGGCGCGCACCAGCTCGACATCGCCCAGTGGGCGCTGGAGGCCGACGACTCCGGCCCGCTGGCCGTCGAGGGACGCGGCAAGCGCTACTGGACGGGTCTGCACGACGTGTACTTCGACGTACACGTCGATTTCACGTTCGCCGGCGGGGTGACCGTGCAGCTTCGCAGCGGCGACGCCGTGCGGTACGACGGCAACGGCGTGCGGTTCGAGGGGACCGAGGGCTGGGTGTACGTCACCCGGCAGACGCTCCGGGCTGAGCCGCGGTCGGTGCTCGGCGCCCGCCTCGGGGCCGGCGACGATCCCTTGCTGCCCGATTTCGCCGAGACGGGCGACACGCACATGGGCAACTGGCTGCACGCGATCCGCACCCGGCGGCCCGACGCGCTGCGCGTGCCGGTCGAGGTGGGGCACCGGTCGTCGACGTTTTGCCACCTGGCGAATATTGCCATGGAGCTGGGGCGCCCGCTACAATGGGACCCCGCGGCCGAGGCGTTTACCGGCGATGAAGCAGCCAACCGCATGCGGCGCCGCTCGATGCGGGCGCCGTGGCGGATTTGAAGAGGGAGGTCGGAGTTGGGAATTGGGGTGGATCGAGGCCCGGAAACATTGCTTCGGTACTGAGGAGGTAGGGTGGGCCGAGTGGAGCGAGTCCCACCATAGCGGAAATAACACAAGTCAGGCACGGTGGGACTCGCTCCACTCGGCCCACCCTACGAACAGCCGCCAATGGAGAACCGCATGAGGTTCCAACAACAGCTTACCAGCCGCCGGCGTTTCCTCAAACGAATGGGCGCAAGCGGGGCGCTGGCGGCCGCGGCGCCATGGGCGGTGCCGGCCACGGCCCTGGGCAACGGCGAGAAACCGCCCGCAAGCGAACGCATCACCATCGGGTTCATCGGCGTCGGCGGCCACGGAATCAACCGGAACCTGCGGATGTTCCTCGGTCAGGACGACGCCCAGGTCGTCGCCGTCTGCGACGTCGATCAGGCACAGATCGACAAGGCCTCGGCCGTGCTCCGCAAGCGGCTCGGCGAGGGATACACGTACCAAAACACCCGCGACTGGCGCGAAGTGGTCGCCCGCGACGACGTCGACGCGGTGATGATCTCCACGCACGACCCGTGGCACGTGCCGATGTCGACCGCGTCGGTCCGGTCGGGCAAGGACGTGATCTGCGAGAAGCCCACGCTCACCATCGCCGAAGGCCGGGTGCTTTCCGACGTGGTGCGGCAGTTCGGCGCGGTGTTCCAATGGGCTACTGAAGGCCGCTCGTTGGGGGTGTATCATCGGATGGCGGAACTGGTCCGCAACGGGCGGATCGGGAAGCTGCGGCGCATCCGGGTAACGCTGCCCGACGTCCGCAATGCGCCGCGGGGCGGACACGGCGCCGCCGACGGGACTCCCAAACCGGTCCCGCCGAACTTCAACTGGGACATGTGGCTTGGCCCGGCCCCCTGGGCGCCTTACCGCGAGGGCCTCCACCCGTTCCATTGGCGCTGGGTTTCCGACTACTCGGGCGGGCAGTTGACCGACTGGGGCGCCCACCTGTTGGACTTCTCCCAGTGGGCCAACGACACCGAGCGCAGCGGGCCGGTCGACGTCGAAGGCACCGGCCGCCGCCACGAAAGCGGCCTGTACGACACCTACCACGAATATCACCTGAAGTACCGCTACGCCGACGGCGTGGAACTGACCATCGACAGCGGCGGGACGGGCATCCGGTTCGAGGGCACCGACGGGTGGGTGGGCAATGCAAGTTGGCGCGCGCCGCTGGAGGCCAGTTCTGAGGAGATCCTCCGCAGCGAGATCGGCCCGGACGAAACTCACCTGTTCACCGAGCCGCGCGGCGAGCAGCGGAACTTCCTCGATTGTGTCAAAAGCCGGCGCGACCCCTACTTCCCGGCCGAGGTGGGCCACCGCTGCTGCTCGATCTCGCACATGGGCAACATTGCAATCACCCTGGGCCGGAAGCTACAATGGGACCCGGGCCGCGAACAATTCACCAATGACGACACGGCCAACGTGATGCTCACCCGCGCCATGCGCGAGCCGTGGCGGAGTTGAATATCGCGTAGGTATGAGGTAGGGTGGGCCGAGCGGAGCGAGTCCCGCCATCGCAACAACGAACGACAGAGACAAAGACCATGACACGAACCATTCACGGAAAGCTCCGTGGCAGGACCATCGAACTCGAAGAAGACGTGGGCCTGGCTGACGGTGCGGAGGTCGAGGTGGTGGTTCAACCTGCAAAGCGCCGTCATGAGTGGGGCGAAGGCATCAAACGCGCGGCCGGTGTGGCTGCCGATCCCCCCGATTTCGATGAAGTTTTTGAGCA
>PWXP01000498.1 GCA_003561895.1 Planctomycetaceae bacterium
ACGGATTCTACGAGTGGCGGAAGAACGGCCGGCGCAGGCAACCGTATTTCATTCGCCTGCCCGACGACGGGTTATTCGCCATTGCGGGGCTTTGGGAAAGCTGGGAAGGACCGGACCATTCTGTCGTCGAGTCGTGCACCCTACTGACGACGGAGCCCAACGAGTTGGTCCGGCCCATCCACAATCGCATGCCCGTCATCCTTCCGCCGGAGCACTACGACTGCTGGCTCGACCCGGCCGAACAGAACCTCGCCCGCCTTGCACCCCTCCTTCGCCCCTATCCGGCCGATCTGCTGCGGGCGGATCGGGTCAGTACACTGGTGAACAGTCCGCGCAACGATTCGCCGGAGTGTATCGCCCCGGCGTGAGCCTCGCATCGGACAATTCGGCATTCGACGCTCCCCAACCCTCCGCCTGCCTTCCGACGTTGTGCAATGACCCGCATCGCTCACCGTAACGGTTCCCTGACCGGCTGAAGGGGCCAGTCCCATTTTCGTGGCGAAATGGCATTATCCGCCAGGAATCCCTTTCCGCCGCGTAAAGTGGCATCCCCCGAACGGTTGCCCTTCATCTTTGCCGGCGGTGTCGGCAGGGGCTTCTCGATGCGGACTCACCGGGGTATGATGAACTTTCGCCCTCGCATCATCGGCCCCCCCGCCCTGCCAGCGTTTGTTGCGGGCTGCGGCGACCGCCGTGCAGGGTGAAAGAGGACTCTTCCGTTTCTAGATGCAGATTTGGCGGCAAAGAGTGGGGTGGTTTCGGCTGTCTCAGCAGCCTTACTTCACCCACGCGCTCCACGCCGTTCCGCACCTAGAAACGGAAGCGCCGGGAAAGAGGTTGCGCCCGTAGCTCAATTGGATAGAGCATCGGTCTTCGGAACCGAGGGTTAGAGGTTCGAGTCCTCTCGGGCGTGCTGAGCAGAAAACCCCGCAAAACGCGGGGTGTGTTTGCATTTTTTTTGTTGGCGGGTTGTGGTAAATGGGCGTACACTACAGGTAAAGCCCCTGCTTGACCCGCGCAGGCGGAAGCGGGGGAAGCCTTTGGTTCTTTTGCAACTCTGTGTTGCCTCGCATACCCCCTTGCGATCGCCATGCGAGGGCGCTCCCTGAGTGAGTCGGCTTGTGCTCGCCGGCAGCGCGTGCGCCCGCGCGGTCCTCCCGCCGTGGGGACAAGGCTTGTTCCAGCGGCAACTCGCGGGGAAGCGGTGGATGACTTGCGGGGGAAACATCCTGGAGAAATACGATGACTGTTCATTTTGACGACCTGTTGGCCGAGGTTCGCCACAGCAACACTGAGGTGTTATGGCGGGGGACCTTTCGGGAATACTACGAGCGCGTGAAGCAGGACCCATCGATCGTCCAAAACGCGCACCAGCGCCTGTACAACGCGATCACGCGGCACGGCATCGAGGAGGTGGATACCTCGAGCGACAAGCGGCTGTTCCGCATCTACGGGGGCCGCGCGCGAAAAATCCTCCGTTACAATTTTTTCGAGCCGGAGTTTTACGGGCTCGACCTGGCGATCATGCGCATTATGGAGTTCCTCAAGGCCGCGGCCAGCGGCGGCGAGGAGTCGCGCCAGATCCTGTACTTCGTCGGCCCGGTCGGCTCCGGCAAGACGTCGCTTTTGGACCACATGAAGCTCGCCTTGGAAATGGCGCCTCCCTTCTACGCCCTGGAGGGATGCCCCGTGCACGAGGAGCCGCTGCACCTGGTGCCGAAGGACCTGCGCCGCCGGTGGAGCGACGTGCTGGGCGTGGCGGCAAGCAATTACCAGGGCCACCTCTGCCCGGTGTGCAAGCAGCGGCTGCGCGATGAATTTCACGGCGAGTTCGCCGACTACCCGGTCATCCAGCGCCGCTTCTCCGGAGACGAAGGGGTGGGCATTGGCATCCTGCCGCCTTCGGACGAGAACAGCATGGACGTGAGCCTGCTGATCGGCCGCGAGAACCTGGGGCTCATTGGCAAGTACCCCGAGAACGACGCGCGCGTGCTGGAGTTCGACGGCGCGCTGAACCGCGGCAATCGGGGCATCGTCGACCTGTACGAGTTGAACAAGAACCCCGTGCCGCTGCTGCTGCCGTTGCTCTCGGCCACGCAGGAGAAGCGCTACCGGGCGCCGGGGCAGCACCCGATGATCTACTTCGACGGCGTGCTCGTGGCTCACTCGAACGAGACCGAGTTCGAGCGGTTCAAGACCGACAAGCGGAACGAGGCGCTGGTCGACCGCATGGTGCCCATCAAGTTTCGCTATTCGCGGCAGGTGAGCGACATCCGGCGGATCCTGGAAAAGGTGGTCGTGCGCGACGCCAGCTTCACGGCCACCGACGGCACGCCCGCCCACCTGGCTCCCGGCACGCTCGACGTGTGCGCCCTGTTCACTGAACTGACCATCCTGCACGACTCGAACAAGGTCGACCTGCTGACGAAGGTGAAGCTGTACGACGGGCAGGACGTGGCGGAGCAATCGGCCACGGAGAAGCCGGTCGACATTCGCGAGTTGTTCGAAGAGGCCGGCTCGAAGGAGGGACTCGACGGGTTTTCCACCCGGTTCGCCACCAAGGCGATGGGCGCCGCACTGGCCCGCACACCCGACTGCCGGTGCGTCACCCCGGTGCAGGTCATGGAGGTGCTCAGCGAGTTCATCCACGATTACGACCTGCCGCCCGAGCAGCGCGAGCATCTCGACGACACGGTGCTCAAGGGCATCGTCCGCCGCTGGTACCTCAGGGAGGTGCTCCGCGAGCACATCGCGATGGGGTTCATCCACGCCTACGAGGAATCGGCTGAGCAGATGTGGCAGGAGTACCTTGAACACGTACTGGCGTACAACATGCGCGAGCAGGTGCGCGACGCGAAGACGCACGAGTTGGAGGAGCCCAGCGAGGACTTGATGAGCGCCATGGAGCGGCCCATCGGCATCCGCAACAAGGCGCAGGCCGACGAGTTCCGCTCGCAAATCGCTTCGTTCGTCGCCCGCCGCCGCCAGCACGGCCAAACGATCAGCTTCAAGGAGCACGAGCGCATCCGCGAGGCGGTCAAGCGGCGGCTGTTCAGTTCGGTTTCAGACTACACGCGGGTCATTTCGCGGGGGGCGATCAAGACGGCCGACGACCAGGAGCGGTACGACCGGATGGTGGAGACGATGGTCCACGACCACGGGTACTGCCCGGTGTGCGTCGACGTCGTGCTGCGGTTTGCCCACAACCACAACTTGTTCCAGGAATAAGATGAGCATTCGAGACTATTCCCGCCTGCCCGGTGGCCAGCGCGCCGGCCGCGACCGGAAACGGCACCGGGAGAAGTGCCGAGAGGCGATCCGCCGCGGGCTGGCCCGGCTGGTCGCCCAGCAGGACATCATCGGCTCCGACCGCAAGGGGCAGAAGGCCTCGTTCCGCATCCGCGCCTTTCCCGAGTACCGCTTCCAGTTCGGCCGCAAGGGCGACGGGGTGGGCTCCGGCGCCGGCCAGCGCCGCGGCGGCACCTTCCGCACCGGCAAGGGCGAAGGGCGCCAGGGCCCCGGTATGGCCGGCAACGAGCCGGGCGACGACATGTACGAAGTCGAGGTTACCCTTGAAGACATCGACGAATTCCTCTTCGACGACCTCGAACTGCCCGACTTCCTCGTCAAGCAACTCCGCCAGATCCCCGTGTTGGACAAGGCCGGCATGACCGGTATCAGCCGCTACGGCACCGCCTCGCGACTGCACCGCCGGGGGACGATGCGGGCGCGCATCAAGCGCGAGCAGGCGCAGCAGCGCGAGGCCTCGTCGTTCCGCCCCGGCTTTATCGAGGAGGACCTGCGCTTCCGGCGCCTGGCCGAGCGCACCCGCATGTCGTCGAACGCGGTGCTGCTGTGCATGATGGACGTCAGCGGCTCGATGGACGACTCGAAGAAGTTCCTCGCCCGCGTCTTCTTCTGGCTCTTGTACCGCTTCGTGCAATCGAAATACGAGCACTGCGAGCTGGCGTTCATCACCCACCACGCGGCCGCCCGCGAGGTGGACGAGGACGAGTTCTTCCACACCATGGAAAGCGGCGGTACGGTCGTTTCCAGCGCCTACGAGCTGGCCCTGGACGTGATCGACAGCCGCTACCCTTCGGACGAATGGAACATCTACGCCTTCCACATCTCCGACGGCGACAACTGGCAGGACGACAACACTTACGTGGTCGAACTGGCCCGCAAGCTCTTGCAGCAATGCAACCTGTTCGGCTACGGGCAGGTCAACCCGACCGACAGCTTCTACTTCCCCATCAGCGCCATGCGGCAATGGAGCACCGTGTTCGACGTGCTCAAGCCCCTGGAGGAGCAGTACACCAACATCGGGTTCGTCAAGCTGGCGGCCCGGGAGGACGTGTACCCGCAGTTCCGGGAACTGATGACCCGCGAGAAGGTCAAAGGAGGCGCGTGACCGATGGCTCTCCACGACTGGAGCATTGCCGAACTGGAGCACTGGGAACGGCAGATCCGCGAGGTGGCCGAGTCGTTCGGGCTCACCCCGTACCCGGTCGATTTCCGGCACTACGACTTCGAGCAGATGCTCGACATCCACGCCTACCATATGCCGTTCCGCTACGGCCACTGGAGCTTCGGCAAGGCGTACGACGTGCAGAAGACGCTGAAGCACTTCGAGTTGACCAGCCTGGCTTACGAGATGGTGGCCAATACGAACCCGGCGCAGGCGTTCTGCTGGCGCGACAACTCGCTGCCGCTGCACGTGCTGGTGATGGCGCACGTGTACGGGCACAGCGACTTCTTCGCCAATAACACCTGGTTCCGCACGCTGACCAACGCGGCCGGCGCGCTCGACATGTTCAACGCCCACAACGACGAGATCGCCTACTACCGCGAGGACCCCTCGATCCCGGCCGAGCGGCTCGAACACCTGCTCGACGCCGGGCACGCGCTGATGTTCCACCGTTCACGCGTGCTGGGGCGCAAGCGCGAGACGCAGCGCCAGCAGCGCGAGCGGGTGATCGCCGCCCGCCGCGCGGAATCGGGCGAGTGGGACCACCTCAAGCCGCGTTCCGAACGGCAGAAGCCGCGGCTGGAACTGGATCGCATCCCGCTGGAGCCCGACGAGGACCTGCTCCGATTCCTCGCCGAATATGCGCCGTTGCAGGACTGGGAGCGCCGGGTGCTGGAGATTGTGGCCGCGGAGAGCGACTACTTCACACCCAACATCATGACCAAGGTGATGAACGAAGGTTGGTCCACCTACTGGCACGATCGCATTTTCCACGCCCTGCCCGACCGCCCGCCCGAGTTCGACGTGGAGTACGCCCACAAGATGTCGGGCGTGGTGCTGCCCAACCCGACGTCGATCAACCCGTATCACCTCGGCTGGGCCATCTGGAAAGACATCTACCGCCGCTGGGAGCGGCCCGAGGGCGACGACCGCGACGCCTGGGGCCGCCCCGGCGGCGACGGGATCGACAAGCTGTTCGAAGTGCGCGATACCGAGCACGACGCCTCGTTCATCGGCAACTACCTGACCGACCAACTGATTGCCGAACTGAAGCTGTTCCGCTACCGGTGGGCGGCCGAAACCGACGACGAAACCCTCTACCGCGTGGCCGACGTGCCCGACCCCGAAGGCTACGAGCCCATCCGCCAGGCCGCCATCCTCCAGGTGGCCGGCAACCGGTTTCCGATGCTGCGGGTGCTCAACGCCAACTACTACCGCGACCGCACGCTCGAGCTGGAGCACGTCCATGACGGGCGCAACCTGAAGATCTTCGAACCCGAACTCCCCCTGCGCGACCTCCGCGCCATCCTTGACGAGCGCGGCGACTTCTCCGGCGAGGCCGAGCTTTCCGACACCGGCGAGGTGCTCCGGCACATCGTCACCATCTGGAAGAACCCCATCATCCTGCAAACCGTCTACGACGGCGCCCCGCTCACCCTCCGCTGCCGTCGCGACGGGCAAATTAGCGTGCGGCTGGGGGCGTAGGCACGGCCGGCCACTCAATGCCAAGGGGCAGGCTGGGTTCTGCCCCGAAGGGCCGGGTTCGTCCACGCGTCACGCAATTCCGCACCTGGAAACGGCAGAGCCATTACGAGGACCCCCCCGTTGATTGAGCGAGCCACGCCGAGTACGGGGTGGGAAAACGAACACCGGCGAGTTTCCGGCCGCACCCGGGGGTTGGCCGACTGTTCGTTTTCTCGGCCGTCTTGATGTAAGTCGTTGCTGCGAAATGATTGACGTTATTTCCGCGGCCTTCGGCGGAAGGCCGTCGCGGGATCAAGTGACGTTACCGCCGCCTTATTATAGGCGCCGCCGGTGAAGGAAAGCTCCGACGTAAATGCTTTCCTCGAAATCAAGGGCTTATTGTACACCGCCAGGAGCTGTTTGCTCAAGCCATGAGTTATCGGGTAAAGCCGCGTGCCGCGACCGCCCGCGAGGATAATGCCTTTCATGGATTCAGCTCTCGGCGCGCACTCCGTTCTCGTGGGTTGCGCGACACCCTTTCGGCAGTAGGCATGGATAGGCAATCCGTTGCATGATGAAAGTAAAGTTCACAAACAAGCCGGGAAGGGCGGAGCCGTCGGCGCCGCGGACCGGCCATCCGAAATCCATCGTGCCGGTCTCTCTGCGCGCCGCGCCGTCTTCTAGCACTTCGCCGCCGGGTGCGTTTGTTGTGGCTCAAAGGCGGCAGTTGTGTGGATAAGCGGGGCAGGGCCATTGCCGCCGGCGACCATGGGGGCGAGTTCCGGTGGTTCCGAATGTGCTGGAAGCGCCGGCCCGCTCAGCGTTGCCAGCCGGCCTTCCAGCAGTTCGAGAAGGGCGAGGACCTCGGTCATCTGCTCCCGCGACGTGGTCCCGTTGCTGTGCCCGGCAATGGTCAGCCGGCCGACGCAGGCGCCGCCGACGACCAGGGGGAAGTCGAGCGCCCAGCGGTCCTCGTCGGCCCCCGCCCCGGCGCGGTCCCACGTGGCGTTGAAGCTCTCGTGCAGGCGGGGGAGGTTGACGTCGAAGTGCAGCCGGGCGAGGCGCAGCCGCCGAGCAGCTTCGGTCAATTCCGACCAGACCAGGTCCCACCGGTGGCGGCCCTGCAGGCAGATGGCCGTTTGCACGATGCCGTCGCGCCGCGCCGCCAGCGGGCGCGTCAGCGACGAGGCGGCGCGCCGCAGGCGGCCGGCCAGAAGCCGCAATTCGCTCCGCCCGAACAGGCCGGTAACCGCGAACACGCCTACCAGCCCTACCGCCGCGATGACGGCCACGAGGTCGTGTTTCGTGGCCGCCGAGACCAGCGCCCCGGCCGAGGTGAGCGCGCAGGCCAGCGCCACCACGGCCAGCACCTTGCGGTTCGAGCCGAGGGCATCGAGTAGCCGGTGATGCAGGTGGCCCCGGTCGGTGGCGTACACGCTGCGGCCGGTCAGCCGGCGGCGAACGATGGCGGCGGCCGAGTCGAGAATCGGCAGGGCCAGAGTGGCCAAGGGTGCGGCCAGCAAGACCGTACCGGCGCCCTTCAGCGAAGCCCGGATGGCCAGCGCCCCTACCACCAGGCCAATGAGCATACTGCCCGCGTCGCCCAGGAAGATGCTGGCCGGCGGAAAATTGTACCGGAGGAACCCCAGCAGGCTGCCGGCGAACACCAGCCCCACGAAGCCGACGTGCGGGTTGCCGGTCAGGAAGGCCAAGGCGGAGAGCGTTGCGGCGATGACGATGCCCAGTGTGGCCGCCAGCCCGTCGATCCCGTCGAGCAGGTTGATGGCGTTGATCGCGCCGACGAGCCAGAAGAGGGTGAAGGGGACGGCCAGCAGGCCGAGTTCGATTTCCATGCCGAAGATGCCCAGCGTGCGGATGACCAGTCCGGTAATTCCCACCAGCGTTCCGGCGGCGACGATTTGGCCCAGCAGCTTGTGCCGGCCCCGCAGCCCGAAGCGGTCGTCGGCCAGCCCGACGCCGAGCAGGATCAGGCAGCCTGCGGCGAAGCCCAGCGCGCGGAGCCAGTCGTACCGGATGTCGAGGCTGAAGGGGTTGGGGACGACCAGCGCCACGGCGATGACCGCACCGGCGGCCAGGAAGACGGCCACGCCGCCGCCAAGCGGGATCGGCCCGCCGTGGAGCTTGCGGTGCCCGTCGGGCCGGTCGGTTAGCCCCACGCGCGGCGCAACGGCCCGGACGGCGGCGGTCAGCACGATGCTCAAGCAGCACGTGGCGACGAAGCATAGGGCGGCGGGGAGCATCATGGTTGCTGGTTGTTGGTTGTTGGTTGCTGGTTGCTGGTGGAATGGCTTGGGTGGTTTGCCGGGCGCGAGGGGTGGGCCGACCGGCGGCCGGCAGTTATTCGTCCTGTTCGGAGTAGTAGACGTGATGGGCGCCGTTGCCGTTGCCGTTGCCATAACCGTACTGGTAGCCGCTGTAACGGTAGCCGTTGTAGCGGTAGCCGCGGTAACCGAATCGCCGGTTGCCGTCGGTGCCGTTGATGACGACTCCCAGCGCGTGCCCGCCCACCGAGGCCAGCATTTCAGCCGAACGAACGAGCCCGGCCCGGGCGTGCCTGGTCAGCCGGGCGACGAGGATGACGCCGTCGGCCCGGGGCGCGATGGCGGAAGGGTCGGTCACTGCCAAAAGCGGCGGCGTGTCGACGATCACCACGTCGTACTGTTCGCGAACTACCTGGAGAAACTCCTCGAAGCGGCGCGAGGCGAGCAGGTCGGCCGGATTGTGCGGCGGCCGGCCGCTGGGAACGACCCAAAGGTTGTCGACGGGCGTTTCACGAATGACCTCCAGCACGTCGGCCCGGCCGGCCATGACGGCGCTGAGACCCGTCTCGCCTTCCAGGTCGAAGAGCTTGTGCAGTGTCGGGCGGCGCAGGTCGGCGTCGACCAGCAGAACCCGTTTGCCCGACTGGGCCACCGAAACGGCCAGGTTGGCCGCCAGCGTGGTCTTGCCGTCGGAGGGGTCCGGGCTGGTGACCTGGATCACTTTGAGCGTGTCGCCTTCGCCGCCGAAGTACACCGAGGTGCGGACCGCGCGGTAGGCCTCCGCCTCGCGGCCCTTGCCGTGATGGTAGGTGCACAGGATCGGGTCGAGCCCGGAGGAGCCGTTGCCATTGCTCGGCGCCGCGGCGGTGAGCGCCGGCACGTGGGCGAGGATGGGGATGCGGAGTTCCTGGGTAATGTCGTCGGGGCTGCGGAAGCGCTGGTCGGCCAGTTCCACCAGGTACGCCAGTCCCAGCCCGGCCAGAAGGCCCAGCATGCCGCCGGCGGCCAGAATGCGAAGCAGTTGCGGCGCGACCTGCCGGCCCGCGCTCGGCGTTGAAAGTAGCGTGGTTTCCACACCGTTGTAGTCCTTCACCAGGCTGATTTCCTCCAGCCGGCGGATAACCAGGTCGAAGAGTTGCTGCATGCGGGCGATCTCACTGCGGAAGGTGTCTTCGCGGATCTCGAAGCTCACCATCGAGCGGGCGGCCCGGCGCTCGGCCTCGAACAGGCGGTTGAGTTCCTCCAGGCGCTCCTCGTTGGTCTTCACCTCTTGGCGGAGCGACTCGAGGTACACGGCCAAGAAGTCGGCAGGCTCCTCCGCGCCCTCCAAGGCTTCCGGCATGCCGGTTATCCGCTCCCGAATCAACCGCATCTTCTTCCGCTGGGCCTGCACCTGGGGATGGTCGGGACCGTAGCTCTCCAGGAGCATCTGCTCCTCCAGCAGGGTGGTGAACAGTTGCTGCTCGAAGGTCGTCCGAAAGCGCCGGTCCTGCGCTTCCGGGTCGCTGTGACCGATCAGCAAGACCAGCGCCTCGCGGCTGCCCCCTTGCTCCAGGGCCTTCCGGATGGCGTCGATGCGGGCCTTCACCTGGCTGTCTTCGACGAGGAGGGCCGTACGGGCCTGCTCGATTTGGGCCATGCGCGCCTCGTGCAGATTGGCGCCCTCGCCACCCCGCCACAGCAGCGGCGAGTCGCTGCGGAACGCGCGGTATTCAGCCTCCTTCTCCATCAATTGGCGGTGCAGGACGTCTTTGGCCTCGGTGATCAGCGAGAAGGCCTCGCCGGCCAGATACTGGTACGTATCGCCGAGAAACCGCTGGTAGGTGTCGGTCACCGCCTCGAGGATCTTCGCGCAATCGTCGGGATCCTTGCCCCGGTAGGCGACGCGCACCACGTGCTGGTTGTTGCGGGTATTGTCGGTGCTTTCGACGGACAGGTTGGCGATGATCGTGCCGGCCGGGTTGCTCCGGGAACGGAGCGAGGGCAGCGAGCCGAGACCATGCTCCTCCACAGCCCGCCCGACGAGCATGGGGCTTCGGATCACCGCCTCGTGGGTGTCGGCCGTGCTGGTGTAGGAGGGCGCGCCGCCGGAGGCGGCCGGGCGGACTTCGATCATCAGCATGGTCGCTTCCGACTCGTACACCGGCTCGGCTCCGGTGAAGTAAAGGCCGCCCAGCCCCAAGCCGACCACGATCCCCAGCAGAATGACTCCCTTGCGGTCCCAGAGAAACCGCCAGGCATGGAAGTCGCCGCGATCTTCCGCAGCTTCATACGCAAGTGACTCATGACTTCCGACAACCTCGGACATGGCTGAACCCCTTTTTCTGGTCTCGTTGTGTTTCGGTGAGAGATCGGCCAAGCGGCTCGCTACCGGTTTCTTGAGGGCGGCCTTCCGTGGTGGTAACCGTTGGCGAAATGGCCCCGACCGTCTGCTCTGCACGCGAAGCGGTCCTTCTTCGGGTCCTTCTTCGTGAGCGGGGTCCCATCGAGCAACCGCCGTGCCAGGCGGCAGAAGCCCCGCGCCGGGGCGACTTAAGTCTCTATCAAGAAAGCACTTACATATCCGGCGCCAGCGCAGGTGCGGGCCGCCGCTGATGCAAAACATCAACGCGGCCCGGCCTCGATGGTGAACTCTTTCCACGCCCCGCAAGCGGCCTTAGGAGCCCGGGCGAGCAGTTCCACCAGCCGCCGGTGTGCGCGGGTGTCCCGCCCGGAGTTCCGCGTGGCCGCCTCCAGGCCCTCGCGCCAGATGTCCCGGGCCGACTCGCGCCGACCCGCCCGAAGTTCGAATCGCCCGGCCGCGAGCCACAAATCCGCGTCGGCCGGCGCCAGGCGGCACGCGCGCCGCACATGAATCGTCTCGTGCTCGGCAGGCTCCGCCAGGAAGGCCAGTTCCGCCAAAGCGAAATGGACCGGGCCAATCAGCGGGCACGCGCTGCGGGCGCGCAACAGGTGCTCCCGCGCCGGCGCCAGGTACCGGTAGACCAGCGGCCGCTGCCGGAGTTGCCGAAACTCCTCCTCCAGGCCGCCGGCTGCCAGCCGGTGAGCCCGCGCACGGAGCCGGGCCGGAGAGGTCATTTCCCAAAGCATCTCGCGGGGAGCTTTCCGCAGTATCGAACCTTCGAGGCTCTCCAGGACGGCCAGCCGATACCGGCCGACATGGAGTCGGGCCGCGGCCAGGTGCAATTCGGCGTCGTCGGGGCGGTGCCGCAGCGCGCGGTCCAGGTCCGCCAGGGCCGCATCGAGCCGGGCGGCCGACTCGGCGGCGCGCTGCGGATCGGGCTCCACAGAGCGGGCCAACGCCGCCTCCCGCACGGCGAAACGCTGCAACTGGACCCCACCCCAGGCAAGGCCGGCCAGTATGCCAACCACCAGCGCCCCCAACGCCCCCGCCGACAACGCGCGACTCCGCCACTGGGCAGGGTCGCCCGGTTGGAGTTCACGCGTCAGCGTGCGCGTGACGGATCGAGTTTCCCCGCACGCTGAAGCGTGAACTCCAACGGGGGCACCGGCCGGGTCCGCGGTAAATCCACTCCTGTACGGCTCGCTCCGAGCCGCCGTTCGCGCGCAAACGGCGCCGCAGAGCAACGAAAAGGTGAGCATATTGGCCGGCAGGTACAGGCCGAAATCGAAAAAGCCGTGAACCGCCTGCGAAAAAACGGCAAACAGCCCCACCAGTCCAAAGGCGAACGAACGGGTATGGGCGGGCTGCCGGACCAGCCGGCACGCCGACCGCACCACAAGCACAATTGCCCCCAACAGAAGGCCCACTCCCAGCACCCCCCCTTCGATGAGCGCCTCGAGGTACTGGTTTTCGGCATGGTGGAACACTACGCTGCTGTAGCGGGTTGCGTAGGGTTGGTAGACGTAGCGGTACGTGCCCAGGCCGCTGCCGGTCCGCCAGAAGTCGGGCACGGCGGCCAGGCTGTCGCGCCAGTGCGGGATGCGGTTCTGGGAGAGGGTTTCCCAATCGGCCAAGGTTGCCATGCGGTTCTGCACTCGGTCGGTCATCCCGACCCACAGGACCAGCCCTGCGCCCAAGACGGCAATCGGAACGAACGGCCATAGCCGGCTTGCCCGCCGATCGACCACGAGGACCGCAACAGAGGTGCCGACCGCCGCGCCGGCCAGCGCCAGCCATCCTCCGCGAGACAAACTGGCCAAGATGCCCGCAACGATACAGGCGCCCAGGGCCAGGGCCGCCAAATTGACCCCGTCCAGTTGCGCGACGGCCTGCCGGGCCGAGCGGCCGAGCCTGACGAACCAGGGCTGGGGCGCCCTCGGCAGGGCCGACCCGGCGGCGTGGTCTGCCCAGCGCGTATGCCGGCGCAACGTCCACAGTAGCAGACCCCCGGCTGCGGCCAGGGCGAGGCACAGGAAGCCCGCCGCGTTGTTGCGGCAGACGAAAGGCCCGAACGGCGCGCCGCCTTCGGTAAGCGGGTACCGCCAATAGATCTTTCCATTCCATCGCAATGCCTGGACGATCCCGAAGAAAGCCAGCGCCGCCCCGTTGACCGCCAGCACTCCGCACAGCCACATCCGTGCTGTCGAGGTGCGGAACAACAGCGCGCCGCAGCAGAACACCCCCGTGGCCAGCAGCAGCATTGCCAGGTTGTGCCGCGTCGACGCCGGATCGAGGCTGATCGGCCATGCCTGAGCCGATGCCGGCGCCGGCGGTCGCGCCGCGGCGCCCGGTTCGGCCTCGGCGGGGGCGCTCCCCAGCGTGGCCCGCATCGCCGCTGCCTCCGGCGACAGGGTCGCCAGCAGCGCGGGACTTAGCGCCACCAGTTGGGCGGCCCCCAGGGCGATGGCGCCCACGAGGGGAAGGACGGCCAGCGGTACGCCAACGCGTTCCGGGCCCGCCAGGAATGCCTCGGCCATGGCACACACAAAAGCAGCAGCGGCGCCGGCGAACAGCCACACTTGGACTTCCGGGAGCACCCCCCCGAAAAACCATGGCACCACGGCGACCATGGTCAGCGCAAGCACCCGTCCCAAATGCCCCACGCCGCGCCCCAGCATAGCCGCGACCTGCGGCCGCCGAGTGGGCGAACCGGGGCCGCAATCCCGAGGCCGGGAAGCGGGTGATGAAGGAACGTGCGTACGGGAAGCGGTTCGCACCATCGCATGCGTGTCGGAAAAGGGGTGCTCGGAAAAAGGTGCCGCGCGACAGACCGGACCGCCGGCGGCCGAACTCGCGCTCTGAGGGCGCGCACAAGATGGAACCGTTCACGGGGACCTCTCCCCAGCCGGCCCGTGAACGGTTATTCCGCAACGTACCACAGACGTTGCACCGAGAAAGCGTCGGCGCCCGACTACCGTTCTGGTCGTCCCCGGTGCTCATTCTCGCGGTCGGGAAGGCGTATGCGGTGCGGGGTCGCCGGACGGCCGCCGCCCCCGCCGCCCCCGCCGCCGAAAAAGCCGCCGCCGCATCCCCCGCCTGCCGGCGGGCATTCCTGCAGGCATTCCGGTAGGCACTCCGGCTCGAGCGCCCCGCAGAGCACCTCCGCGAGGAAGGCCATGTCGGCGGGGGGAATGAGCGTACCGTACAGGAACAACTCGTCTTGGGGAATCTCGGCGTCGTAGGGCAGCACGCGTACGGCGTAGGCCATCAGGCCCGCTTCACCCAGGGCGACGACCGAGTAGACGCCCGGCCTAAGGCCGACCGCCTGGAACCATCCCCGCTCGTCGCTCGACGTGGTCAGGGCGACCACTCCCTGCTGTAGGAAGTAGACGCCGGCCTGAACCGGCAGGAGGTTGCCTGCGGCGTCGAACTGGCCGATTTGACCGACCACGTGCCCGTCGACCCGTTGATGGACGAAGAACAGGCCGGCGGGGACCCCGGTTTGCCATACCGCCGGAACGGCCTCCTGCTCGCCCGTCACCTCGGCAACTGTTACCTCTTTCGCCGTGGCCGACTTGATGCCCAATATGCTGGCCAGCGTTACAACACCCAACACGGAAACACGCAAACCCATCATTCTAAAACCCTTTCATAATGCTCTGCTACCCCCATTGTAGGGTATACGGTATGCTTAAAGAGGCCATGCCAAGCCTCCTGTAATACCTATCTTACCAAGCCTTCCCGGGTTCTGTCAATAGGCTTCCACGTTTTTTTTTTGGCACACTTCCGGTCGGCCAAGGACCAGACCGTGGCGTGCGTATCGAGCACCAGGGCGTCCATCAGCGAACCTCCCTGGGGAAGCCGCCCCACATTTCACGGCGCGCCTCGGCAATGTCCGCTTCTGTGATGCGGATGCCCAGGTGTTCCAGTGTTATCCGCTTCTGCTGGAAGTAGCAAGTACCTGCCCCCCTTGGACGTGTGGCCCTCTACCGCCCGCTGCCGCCCACAGGGTGGGCGAACGGTTGCGGACGCCCGCCGTCTACGGCTACACTGCCCCCCAGGATCCGACCGCCCGGGCCTGTACCATCCGACGCCCCGATACCCGGCAGACCATCGCATTCCCGCCCTCATGTCCAAAACTCGAAGTAGCGAGAAAGCAACCAGGCAGCCTTGGCGTCGGACCCGCGACTCGCAGGTGGAGGCGAGGTTGGAAGCCGAGGCTACAAGGCCGTTGTTCGATGATTGGGAGGTAACATGTTTGACATCGTAACACCTCTGGCGGCGTGGTGCGCAATCGTGATTGAGACGCTGGGAATCGGCATCATCACGTGGATTGCGCTATACGGCCTGTTTCGTGCTGTAATCCGGATGCTCAAGAAAGAGGATAAGAGCGAAATCTTTCAGGAGCTTCGGCATAGTCTGGGCGGAGGCATCCTGCTCGGGCTGGAGTTCCTCATCGCAGCCGACATCATCCATACCGTTGCGGTTGAGGCGACCTTTGAATCGGTCGGCGTGTTGGCCATGATTGTGCTCATACGCACATTCCTCAGCTTCACCCTGGAGGTGGAGTTGACCGGTCGATGGCCTTGGCAGAGCAAGAAGTAGGACACACGTGGATAGGTTCGAACCCTGAATTGGCCTTGAGGAGAGGTTAGGACGATCATGTTACTTGCTTCGATTCTTACCGCGTTGCTCGGCGCGGACCTGCCATTGGACGAAATGCACTACCCCGATGCGCCCGCCGCACGCGAGGCGTGGGTGGCGGCGGAGGGCACGCCGCCGGTCGAGGTCGAAACCGTAGATGATGCCCACACGCTCGTGCTGCGGGCGCCGTTCGCCGCCGATCGGAAGGTATCACGGGCGGTGGTGGACCGGCGGGTGGAACTCGACCTTTCCGAGCCGGGCGCGTTCACGCTCGAGGTCGAGGCCGACGAGCCGAAGGCGATCGCGCACCTCACGCTGTACTTTCGCAGCGGCGACGGCTGGTACGGCTGCACGGGCAACCTGCGCGGCGGCGGGCGGCAGACGGTGCGTTTTCCCAAGGCCCGGTTTCGCACCGAAGGCAGCCCGGCCGGCTGGAGCGAGGTCGACGGCATTCGCATCGCCGCGTGGCGCGGGCAGGACTTCGACGCCCGGCTGCTGGTGTACCGGCTTGGCGCGGTGACGCGCGACGTGGCGGTCGTGCTGCCTGACGAAGGCGATTTGCCCGCCGGCGAGCGGCGCGCGGCGCGCCGCTCGGCCGACGGGATGGTCGACGCGCTGGCGGAGTTGGGCCTCGCAGCCGACGCCATCCCGGAATCGGGCGTGGCGGCCGGGGCGCTCGGCGGCCGGCGCGTGGCCATCTTAGCGTACAACCCGCGGCTGTCGCCAACGGCCGTCCGCGCGCTGGTCGAGTTCATCGAGCGGGGCGGCAAGGTGTTCGCGTGTTACAGCCTGCCCGAGGCACTGGCCGCCGCGTTGGGGCTGGCGCCGGCCCGCTACGTCCGCCCGCA
>PWXP01000656.1 GCA_003561895.1 Planctomycetaceae bacterium
CACTATAATGCCCCGGCTCAGAGGCCAACCACCTTAAAACCCGAAGAAAACCACCCTCAACCCCTCAAAACCCGCCGAAAACGGCCGGGGGGGCTTCATGCCACCCGCGGAAGTTGGGCTAGCGGTTGCCACGCTGCGGCGGCAGCCGGAAGACCGACTGGCTTTTCACAATGGCGTAATCGTCCGGAAAGGTGTGGAATGCCTGCACCATGAAGCTGCGGTTGCGTGCTTCGGTGTGGATGTAGCTCAGCGCGCCCATGGCGATGCGGCCGCTGGAATGGAACTTGTGCAGCATGCCCTGGCGCTCGCCGTCGAACGCTAGTTCCTCTTGGAATATCCAGAACAGTTCGGGTTCGACCGGTTCGAGTTGAAAGTCGACTTGGTAGGAGACGCCGCCGCGGCAGTCGACGCCGTCGTTGCGGCTTCCCTTCAGGCAATGCGACATCAAGCGCCGCTGCTGAGGCAAGGGATGCTGCGCGGAAGCGGCCACCTCGGTCAGCGTCATGTCGCCGTAGCGCCAGGTGACCACGTGGCCGGCACTGGTGATGTCAACCTTCGCTTGGTAGGGCCCGCGTTGCACGGTGCGGGAAGCGTAAATTTCAAACAATTCGGGATGTAGCGGACGGCCGTACAATCGAAACATCAGCTCCGCCACTTTTGGCCGGACAGTAAGCACGTCGATAATCCTCTTCCTGGTGGAACACCCAGCAGCACCGGAAGCGAGCCTGCCCGCTATCGGCGGACATCGCGCCCTGCCTTCCGGCCCGGTGCGGGTTCCGTATGATACGGCTCCGATCGGAGCGTCATGAATGCCAAACGTGATACGCGCATTATAGGCACAAGGAGGCGAGGCATCCAAGGGGGGTTTTTCGCCACAAACAATACGTCGGCGGGCGCCAGAGCGGCGGGCAATTTCCGGATGCTTTACCGAGAAAATTGCGACAGGGGGCGCTCGCGGCCGTGCAAACCGCGTACCTTATCGGAAGACTCCGACCAGAATGTCGTAACCCGCGTGCGATCCCGCTGCGATACCGAATCCGCGGTACACGAACAGGATCGCGAAGAAGACACCGGCGAGGAACCGGAAGAAGAAATCGAACCAGACAAACTCATATCCTCCCGGCCCCACGTGGTGCGCCGCCGAGAACAGGAGGCTCGTCGCAACCACGGCCACCACGGAACTCAGCGCCGGCTTGACGCCCAGACGGTGCAGCCCCCAGGCCATGGGGGCCAGCAGAAGCAGCCGGAAGAGCAACTCTTCATAGATTCCCGCGCCCAGGAAGCCCACGGCCCGGCTCATCGTCGTGGTGACACTCAGGGATACCGGTTGCACCATTTGCGCAAAGAGCAACCCTTGCACTTGCAGGATGAGGCGCAGGCCGAGGGCCAGGGCCACGCACTCGGCGGCCATGGCCGGAATGAGCCCTCGCGAAAGCTGCCACGGCTCCCGGCTGAGATAGTGCCAAGCCAACAGGGCGGATACGGTGAGGGTAGGCAAGAGGAAGTACTGCCCAAACCCTATTAAGTCGAGTAACTGCCGCAGCCAGTTGTCGGCGCCGGCGCGGACCTGCTCGCCCCCGAGCAGCAGCACGCCCGCTTCGTACACCGCCAGAAGCGGCGCCACGAACACCAGGCTGGCCAAGGGCCGCCGCGACTGCACCCAGTAGGCTTCGGCGACTCGGGCAATCGGATTGTGCGAGGGCGCGGAGGTCGTCGTCATGGCTGTACCCTACCAGCCGGGGCGGGCGGTTGGCAAGGCCCGTGCACGTTTCCCGGCGGGATGGGGCGCCGGCGGGTTGTCCTCGCACGGTGGCGCGGTGCTGTCACTGCTGGCATTGCTATCACCGTCCGTGGCGATGCTCACCGACCGCAATCGGTCCACGGCTTCGCGGAAGGCCGCCGGTCCCCAGTGCGCTACGCCGCTCGAATGCGGCCGCCGGCGGCGTCGTACACGGGCACGCACTCGAAACGGTCGATCCGGGCGGCATCGATCAAGTCGTCCTCCAGGCCCACGGCCACCAGGTTCCGCCCGCCGGCGCTGCGGCGAAGCTTCGGCACCAGCAACTCCGGCTCCAGGGGTTCGGCTCCCAGAGCTTGGGGCTCGGCGAAACTGCTGAGCCAGTATTCGCGGGCGGTAGCGGCCTGGGCGTTCTGCGCGTAATGGCACCCGCCGGCCCGCTCGAGCCGCTCGACCAGCAGGCCGGCCAGCAGGATATCGTCCTCGCTGTATTGCCCGTGCGTGCCGGAGCAAAGAAGGTGGACCTGCTCCCGCCCGAGAAGCTGCCCGAGGAGGGCGGCCGCATTGACGAACGCTCCCAAGTAGACTCGTTCGGCCAGCCGCGCGTGGTGCAGGGCCCGGGTGCCGTTGCTGGTGGTGAACACGAGCGTCTTGCCTGCGACCCGCTCGGGGGTGTATTCCCGGGGCGAGTTGCCGAGGTCGAAGCCTTCGATGGGCAGCCCTTCGCGCTCGCCGCCCAATACGACCTCGCCCGGCATTGAGGCGGCGGCGGCCCGGGCTTCCTCGACCTCCGCGCACGGAATCACCTCCGCCGCCCCGGCCTCCAAGGCGTGGCAAATGGTGGTCGCCGCGCGGAGCACGTCGATGACGACGACCGTCCCGTCCGTCATCTCTTCGGGCTGGGCCACCTGGGGAAGGGCGTAGACGTGAAGAAGGGATGGCATGGGCAGCCTCCTGGGTGTGGGGGTCGTTTGGATTTAATCGGGGGGCGTTGCTCACAATCAGGTCAACGCCCCTTGCCTGCATATCGGCCGGGGAAGAGCGATTCCCCACTTCTTGCGCCGGCAAGACGGGCATGGAGGGGCGCGCCCGGCTCGCCTATTCTGAGGGCGAGGACAGCACCTCCGGCCGCAATCCGATCCCCCATATCCGCAGCAAATCGCGACAGCCGGAGGCAAAATCGCTCCGAAAATCGACCATCTGAAACGCCGAAAGAGTCCACGAGAGCTGTCCGCAATCACAATCCCGGCACCGGAGCGGGATGATCCGATCGTTGTAGCGATCGTTCATAAGGGCGAAGAGCAATTCCCGCTTCACCCATTTCGAGCACACCGCATCGGGCGAGAGAAGCAGGGCAAACCAATCGCAACGGTCGAGGGCCGCACCGATCTCGTCGTGCCATTGCTGGGCGCCGACAATGTTCACCGAGCTGTACCATACCGGAACATTGTGCGCCCTCAGCAACGCGGCCAGACGGTCGGCTATCGCGCGATCGTGGCTGGAGTGCGAGAGGAAGACTTCAGTGGGCTGCATTGATTTGCTGTTCGGCGACGATGCGAACCCGGTCGATCACTTCAGCGAACTCATCATAAGGCCGCAAAACATACACGGGATTCAACTTCAAAAGAATCCACGGCACATCCTTGCCGGCTTGAAAGGTGACGAAGTCGACCAGCACGGGAATGAGGCGCCTCTCGAAACGCTCCGACGTGAGCGCGTACTGAATTTCCCCTCGCAGCAATTCCGATTCGTCCAATGCTCCCCGCGTGATGAGGGCCACGAACAGATCGGACTCGTCCAACGCCTTGCCGCGAACGTTTGCCGGGTTGTCGCCGGGCACGACATCCTCCTCGGGATTCCATACGGAGAATCCCATAGCGGAAAGGCTGGCAGCAAGCTGAACCGCCAAATCTCTGTCGCGCGATGCATGACTGATGAAAACTCGCATACTCTTATCATAGCGCGGTCGGCCCAGTCGGTCAACACTGCAACACAGGGCCACCTGCGCGCCTTGCCCCGCCGGAGGGTGGTCACTGGCTAGGTCCGCGCGGCACCATGGGAAACCCATTGAGCACCGCTCCGAGCCCGGCAAGCCGGCCGGTGGCGGCCAAAACTCATGTACCACAACGACGGCGGCCCCTGGCCGCCGCCCGCGAGAACTCTACAATAATCGGCATGGCTTTCCGTCGATTGGGCGATTTTCTGGAGCAGTTGTCTCAAGCAGGCGAGCTGGCGCGCATCGAAACCGAGGTGCATCCGCACCTGGAAGTGGCGGCGATCGTGCGCCGGACCGCGCCGGGTGGGGGTGCCGCGCTGTTGGTGGGGGCCATGCGTGGGGCAAGCTACCCTTTGGTAGTGGCACTCCTCGGCGCCGACTCCCGCGTCCGCCGCGCGTTGGGCGTCGATGCCCTCGACGAGGTGGCAGCCCGTTTCGACGGGCTGGTCGACCCGGAACAGCCGGCCGGGTGGTTCGAACGGCTCAAAACGCCACCTTATGTGACGGCCATGGAAACGCTACCGCCGCGTGCCGTGCGCACCGGGCCGTGCCAACAGGTGGTTCGGCTGGGCGACGACGTCGACCTGGCCCGGCTGCCCGCACTGACCGTGGCTCCGGCCGAACCGCGCCCGGCGCTCACCGGGGCTCTGCTGTTCACCATGGCCCCGAGGACGGGCCGGCTGGTGACGGGCCGGTACCGGCTGGAAGTGGTTGATCGCGGGCGGTTGGCCGTGTGCTGGGTCGACCACGACGAGCCTGCCTGCCTGCTGCGCGAATATGCCGACCGCCGTCAAACGATGCCGGTGGCCGCGGTTTTCGGCGGCGATCCGGTGCTGGCCCTGGCGGCGTCGGCGCCGCCGGCGCCCGGGACCGACGTTTGTCGGCTGGCGGCGTTGCTGCGGGAGAAACCGGTTGACGTGGTGGGCTGCCGCAATGTGGAGTTGCAGGTGCCGGCCGAGGCCGAAATGGTACTCGAGGGGCACATCGATCCGTCGGAGCCGGGGGTCGAGGGAGGGCCGGGGGCCACGGCGGCCGGCTTCTACCGTCCGGCGGCCCCGGCGCCTATCATGCACGTAACAGCGATGACCGAACGCGCGAACCCCGTGGTTCAGGCCATCGTGCCCGGCCCACTCCCCAACGAGGAAACTGTCATGCGGCGGGCGATGGCCCGCGTCATGCTGCCCATTGCCCGGCTTTCCATTCCGGGATTGGTCGATTACGACCTGCCTGCCGAGGGCGCGTCGCGGTCGATGGCCGTCGTGGCCATTGACAAGGCGTACGGCGGTCAGGCCCATAGTGCGGCCCACGCGGCATGGGGGTCGCACTGGCTGCGTTTCGCCCGAATGATGGTGCTGGTCGATGCCGAGGTGGACGTGCGCGAGCCGTCCGAAGTTCAGCGTGCGGTGGCGGCGTATTTCGAGCCGGGCCGCGACCTGATCGTCGGCGGGGGCCCGGCCGACCCGGCCGACCCGGCGGCCGTTCCGGGCGAACCCGGCCGGCGCATCGCGCTCGATGCCACGCGCAAGCTGCCCGGCGAACGGCCGGGGCCGGCCGTCCTGCCGGCGGCGATGAGCGAGGAGATGGTGCGGCGGGTTGCCTCGCGCTGGCCGGAGTACGGGCTGGATCATGGCTGACGATTTGGACAAATCGGCGTTGCGAGTCCGGCGCATGTTCGCCCAGATTGCGCCGCGATACGACTTGGTGAACCACCTGCTGACGTTCTCAATCGACCGTCGCTGGCGCCGCCGAGCCGCGCGGCTCGTACCGCCCCGGGGGCCGGAGCCCATCCTCGACGTGTGTACCGGCACGGCCGACCTGGCGCTGGCCTACCGCCGGATCAGCGACGAGGCCGTTCCGATCGTGGGCGCCGACTTCTGCCCCCCCATGCTGGCCGTGGCCGCCCGGAAGTGCCGGCGGCTGGGGGCGGCGGGCCGCGTGGCGCTGGTCGAGGCCGACGTGCTGCGGCTGCCGTTTCCCGACGGCGTGTTTCAGTTGGTGAGCGTGGCGTTCGGGCTGCGGAACATGGCCGATCCGGACGCCGGGCTTGCCGAGATGGTCCGGGTGTGCAGGCCGGGGGGTCGCGTGGTGGTGTTGGAGTTCTCGATGGCCTCGGTTTGGCCGTTGCGGACACTTTACCGATGGTACTTCCGGCGGCTGCTGCCCCGGATCGGCCAGACGGTGGCCCGAAACGACGAGGCGGCGTACAATTACCTTCCGGCGAGTGTCGGCGCCTTCCCCGAAGGCGAGGCCCTGGCCGCGCGTCTGCGCGGGGCCGGGCTGGGCGACGTATGGTTCGCGCCGTTTACTTTCGGTATCAGCACGCTTTACGTGGGTGAAAAATGAAACGCACCGTGGTTGTGGCCGTTACCGGCGCCAGCGGCGCCCCGTACGCCGTGCGGTTGCTCGAATCGCTGCTCTCCTGCGGCGCCGACGTGCACCTGACCATCAGCGGCGCCGCGCAGAACGTGGTCAAGCAGGAACTCGATCTGACAGTCGACCTCGACTACTTTCACGAATCGCAACTGATGCTCGACACGGGGTCCAGCCTGAAAGATGCCAAGCTGCAGAAGCTCCGGTCGCTTTCGGGCATCTCGAGCGAATCGAGCAACGTGTTGGCCGTTTCGTCGGGCAAGCCCGGCCTGTTGGCCTACCACCATTACCGCGACAGCACGGCCCCGATCGCCAGCGGTTCGTTCCTCACCGACGGGATGGTCATCTGCCCGTGCTCCGGCGGGACGCTCAGTGCGATTGTGCACGGCACGAGCGCGAATTTGATCCACCGGGCGGCGGAGGTGCATTTGAAGGAGCGGCGGACGCTCATTTTGGTGCCGCGGGAAGCACCGCTGTCGATCACGCAGATCGACAATATGCAGCGCGCCGCGCAGGCCGGGGCGGTCCTGCTGCCCGCCATGCCCGGCTTCTACCATGGCGTGAAGTCGATTCGCGACCTGGTCGACTTCATCGTCGCCCGCATCCTCGACCAGCTTCACTTCCCGAACAACTTGATTGAGCGATGGGGGGAATGATCCGCCGGGGAGGGTCTCGGGGGCCTGACGCCATGATCGGGTTGGAGTTCACGCTTCAGCGTGCAGCGTGTAAAATGTCGGTAGGTCGTATCTTCCGCACGCTAAAGCGTGAACTCCAACATGATCGGTAAACTGCTTTCCCTCGTCCGCTTCCGTCACACGTTGTTCGCGTTGCCGTTTGCGCTGCTGGCGGCCGCGATGGCCTGGGCGGCCAATGCCCGAAGCTCGTCCCCGGTGCCGTTCCGGTGGCTCGACCTGGCGGGTATTCTCGTGTGCATGGTGTGTGCCCGGAGCGCCGCGATGGCCTTCAACCGCATTGTCGACCGGCGGCTGGACGCGCTGAATCCGCGCACGGCCGGGAGGCATTTGCCGTCGGGGGAACTGGGGCTGGGCGCCGTGGCGGGGTTTACGGTGGTGTGTTCTCTAGGATTCGTAGCCGGCACGCTGTTTTTTTTGCCGGGCAATTGGGTGCCGGCAGCGGCCGCGCTGCCCGTGCTGGCCCTGCTGTTCGGCTACAGCTTCGCCAAGCGATTCACGGTGCTTTCGCACATCTGGCTGGGCGCGGCGTTGATGCTGGCGCCGGTGGCCGCGTGGGTGGCCGTCCGCCCGGTGTTTAGTGGGGCGCCGCTGGTGCTGGGCGGCGCGGTGCTGTGCTGGGTGGCCGGCTTCGATGTCATCTACGCCTGCCAGGACTTTGAGTTCGACCGCCGGATGCGCCTGCGCAGCTTGCCCGCCCGGCTCGGCGTCGGCCCCGCCCTGCGCGTGGCGGCGGGCCTGCACGCCGCCATGGTGGCCCTGCTGCTGCTCCTGCCCCTGGTGTACGAACCCTTCGGCATCGTGTACACTGCCGGGGTGGCGTGCATTGCTGCGCTTCTGGTTTACGAGCACTCCGTGGTGCGCCCGGACGACCTCTCCCGCGTCAATCTGGCCTTCTTCCACGTCAATGCGACGGTGAGCCTGGGCTTGCTGGTCGTGGGAGTGGTGGACCTGCTGGTGTAACGCCAAGAATTATGCTGGAAGATCGATTATCGAAGATACGCCGGAAGTTGGAGGCGGGCGAGCGGCTTTCCGCGGCCGACGGCGAGTTCTTGTATCATCCCGACGTCAGCCTGCACGAAGTGGGCGAACTGGCCGACCTGGTCCGCCGGCGCAAGAACGGCAACCGCGTCTTCTACAACCTGAACGCGCACCTGAACCCCACCAACGTGTGCCTCTACCGGTGCGCCCTGTGCGCCTACAGCCGCGATCCGGACGACCCGCAGGCGTTTGTCATGAACATCGACGACATATTGGGCGCCGGGCGGGAAGCGGTCGAGGCGGGTTGCACGGAATTGCACATCGTCAGCGGCGTCCATCCCGAGAAGTCGCCGGACTGGTATTTTGACGTGCTCGGGCAATTGCATACGGCCTTCCCCCGCCTGCACCTGAAGGCGTGTACCGCCATTGAAATCGCCTGGTTCGCGCAGGTTACGAAGCGGACCATCCGTTCGACGATCGAGGACTTGATCCGGGCCGGCGTGGGCAGCCTGCCCGGCGGAGGCGCCGAGATCTTCGCTCCCGAAATCCGCACGCAAATCTGTCCCCGGAAGGCCGACGGCCGCACCTGGCTCGGCGTACACCGCGCGGCCCACCAACTCGGGCTGCGCACGAACGCCACCATGCTTTTTGGGCATATCGAACACGCCGAGCATCGCATCGACCATCTGGTGGAACTACGGCTGCAACAGGACGTCACCGGCGGATTCCAGGCGTTCGTACCCCTGGTGTTCCACCCGGAGAATACGCGCATGGCCCACCTGGAACCCGCTTCGGCCGATCTGACCCTCCGCACGGTGGCCATCAGCCGGCTGATGCTGGACAACTTCGAGCATGTGAAGGCGTACTGGGTTTCGCTGGGGGTGGGGCTCGCCCAGACGGCGCTGAGCTACGGGGCCGACGATTTGGACGGCACGGTCCGCCGCGAGCGGATTCACCGCGCAGCCGGTTCCGAGGTGCCGGAAACGCTCAGCGAAGCGGAAATGCGGTATCTGATTACCGAGACCGGCCACGAGCCGCAGGAGCGCGACTCGCTGTACCGGCCCGTCAAACGTCAAGGCGCCCACTGGACGCTCGCCTGAGTGCCGGGTGGTTGGGCGCCCGGCTGGAGTTCACGCTTCAGCGTGTCGACGAATACGCCGGAACACGCAACGCACGCTGAAGCGTGAACTACCGCGCTCGGGGGTGCCCTCGAGCGACCACCCACCGTGCATCAATCAATGGGCCGGTCCTAATCGATGAACCCGACCAGTTCCTGGCTTCGGGCGGGCTGCTGCAGTTTGCGCACGGCCTTGGCTTCGATTTGGCGAATGCGTTCGCGCGTGACCTTGAAGATGTGCCCCACCTCCTCGAGCGTGTAGCTGTAGCCGTCGCCCAGGCCGTAGCGCAGCTTGATGATCTCACGCTCCCGGTAGCTGAGCGTCTTCAGCACCTTCGAAATCTGGCCGCGCAGCATTCCTTGGGCGGCGCCGCTGGCCGGGGCGCGCACGCCGCCGTCGGGCAGCAGATCGCCGAACTGGCTGTCCTCGCTGTTGCCCACCGGCCGGTCGAGGCTGATCGGGTAGCGGCTCATGGCCAGCACGCGGCGGGTTTCCTCGATGCAGGTTTCGGCGGCGCGGGCGGTTTCCTCGATGGTCGGTTCGCGGCCCAGCTTCTGCAGCAGACCGCGCGACACGTTCCGCACCCGCGACATCGTCTCGACCATGTGAACCGGAATGCGGATGGTCCGGCTCTGGTCGGCTACGGCGCGGGGGATGGCCTGGCGAATCCACCAGGTGGCGTAGGTGCAGAACTTGAAGCCGCGGCGATACTCGAACTTATCGACCGCCCGCATCAGGCCGGCGTTGCCCTCCTGGATCAAGTCCAGGAAGCTCAGGCCGCGGTTGCGGTACTTCTTGGCGATGGAGACGACCAGGCGGAGATTGCCTTCGGAAAGCCCCTGCTTGGCCTCTTGGTACTCTGCGTAGATGGTCTGGAGATCCTTGACGCGGTTGCGGAGGCTGGTGGGCGTTTCCTGGGTGGCGCGGAGTATGTTGCGGTACTCGGTCAGCCAGGGTTCGCGTCGTCGCGACCGGCCGCCCTGCCGGCTGCGGTGCTCGCGGATGCGGACCTGGAGTTCGTCGACGCGCCGGCTGAACTCCTGGAGCGTCTTGATCATCGGCTCGACGCGGTGGTTGCGCAGCCCTAGTTCCTCGATCAGCCGGACGGCCCGGCGCCGGCGCCGGCCCAGGCGGCGCCAGGCGGTGCGGCGCTCGGGCCGCGGACGCGACTTGCTGGTGGCGATCTGGTAGTCCCGATGGTTCCGCTTGACCAGCGTTTCCAGCGTGCGGAGGTTGATCGGCAGCCGGCCCAAAATCTGATGCTTCTCAAGTTGATCGGTGACCGACACTTGCACGGTGCGGTCGAAAGGCAGTTCGCCGGCCTGAACGCGTTGTAACACCTTCACCGCCGTTTGCATGACGAAGTCGCATTCGAGCACCTTGCGGCGGAACTTCGCGCGGCTGATTTCGATGCGCTTGGCCAGCGCAACTTCTTCCTGGCGCGCCAACAGGGGAATCTCGCCCATTTGCGTCAGGTACATGCGCACCGGGTCGTCCGACCACGATTCGCCCTCCCCGCCGAGCAGCAGGGTGTCGTCGGCGTCCAATTCCGAGTCCAGCTCATCGTCCTGGCCGTCGTCCCTCTGCCTATCGTCCAGGTCGAGTTCGGTATTGTCGGAATCGATCAGACCGAGGCCGACCTCCTCGCGGGACGTGGTGGGACGATCTTCCAGATCTTCCAGTATTGCGTCGTACAAAGCAGTACTCCTAACGGTATGTCGAGAGCGGTAATTGAACTTCGGGGATGCAGTGGTCCCCGAACCCGATTATGAACCGTTCCTGTGCCGTTTGCCAGGCAAACCGGTGGGGCCGGCCTCCGGCGCCGCTGGAGGCTTTCCCACCTTCCGAACCGCCGTGGTCGTGGTTGCGTACCGATATTAGGCCCCACTCATCGGAATATCCGCCTGCTCGCAGGCGAGACCGAAGCCCGGTTCGCCGGTCATCCGGCAATGCGTGCCCAGGAAGGCGCAGCCCTGGCATACCGTCAGACAGGTATCATCGGCGACCATCGCACGAGGCGGCTGCACTTATACGCCAGACGTCGAAAGGATGGCGTTCCGCCATACGCTTCCTCTCCGACGGGCTGTATCGTGGTCAGACGCTGCATTCGGAAAGCCAGGACAGTTAATTGTAATCACACACGGCCCCATAGTCCAGGGCCGGCCCGGAAAAAAGCACCTCGTCCCGCCCAGCCATTGACCAACACAACGGCCAGGGTAAATAGGCCACTTGGGGTATGTGGGGTCAGAAAAAAAGCTGCGGTAAATACATAAGCTAGATTCCCGCGCCGCGCGACCTTCCGCGCGACCTTCCGCCTGGCCGTTGACACCGCTCGCCCGCAAGCTTACGCTTTACCTTTCGTGCCGTCTTCGTGGGAGTCGCTTGGCGTAAAACCAGCACTTTCGTTTCGCGTCCGGCTTCGGCAAAACAGCCGCGGGCCTGGGATCGCACGGCGGAAGACGCCGTCGGCAGCCGGAAGCGGAAGTACCGAAATGTCGTAGAGGGACTTCCCAAAATCATAACCCTCCTGAAGGAGTGCCACTCGTGCCCTGTAGCGAACGCCGCAAGGAAATCCGCCGTCGACGCCATCGCCGCCAAAAGAAGCGGCATTTCGCCCGCAAGCTCGAAAACGCCACCGTTTCCGAAACCGTTGCGATTGCCGACAAGCTGCGGGCCCTGACCCCGGGCGGGCAGGAGATTGTCGATCGGTGGGACCTGGAAAAGCGCTAGCCGGCCGATTCGATTCGGGCGTGGCCGGGCTTAGCGAACCCTTCGCCCACCTTGGTCGCCAGAATCGCTGGAAGCAAGATCAAATCGCCCACCAAGGCGGCTACCAGCAGCACCGCCATGAGCAGGCCGAACTGCGAAACCGGCTGAAAATCGCTCAGCACGTACACGAGCAGCCCCAGACCCGCAATCAGGGTCGTCTGCGTCATGGCCACCGCGCACCGGTCGTAGGCGTTGACGATGGCCGCCTGGCGCGAGTGCCCCGCCAGCCGGCTCCGGCGGAACCATGTCAGAAAGTGCAGCGTATCGTCGACGGCGATGCCCAGGGCCACGCTGGCGGTCATCATGGCGCCCACGTCGACGAGGATTCCCAGCCACCCCATTATTCCGAATGTGATGATGGCGGGGAAGGCGTTCGGGATCATCGACATCATTCCGGCGGTGGGGCTGCGCAGCAGGACGGTCATCACCACGGCGATCAGCGCGAACGCGAGGCAGAAGCTCTTGAACAGGCCGTCGAGCAGCTCGCGTTGGGCCACGAATACCAGCGGCACGACGCCGGTGTAGGTTGGCCGGACCATGTTGCGGTCCAGCCCTTCGGCGGCCAGTTGGGCGTCCACGCGCTGCTCGACCTCGCCGAGGAGCACGTCGTATTCGATCCCGCGGAGGCCCGCCACCCGGGCGCTGATCCGCCAGTGTTCGCCGCCCTCGGTGCGCTTAAGGTAATTGGTGTTTTCGAAGTGCGCGCGGTGCTGGAGCAACCGGCGGTTGAGCACGTCGCGCTGGAGCCGCCGGCGGTCGCCCATGCCGAAGGCTCGAATTAGCGCCCGGCCGGCGGAACCCAGTTCCAGCCCTTGTTGATATGGATCGTCGCTTGCCGATTCCGAGGGTCCGAAGGTGGCCGGCGACAGCGTTCCCCCCACTCGATCCGCTGAGCGGACCACCTCGCCGACCCGCCGCACCAGTTCGAACCGTTCGAGGATGGTGAGCGGGTAGGGATCGTCGGCATCTTCCGCCGAGGAACGCTTGGGGAACTCGAGCACGACTTCAAAGGAGACCATGGCCCCGATGCGTTCCTGAAGCCATGCGGCATCCCGCGACCACCGCCCATCCTCTGGGAAGAAGCGGCTGGGGGCAATCGAGGTCTGCACGAAGGCCACGCCGACGGCCAACAGCGCGATGGCGGGCAGCCCGGCGGCCAGAATCAGCGCCCGAAAACGGACGATCCCCCGCGCCGCCGGCCGGAGCAAGCGCCGCCGCCACCAGACGCGCGCTCCCGACGGGCGGCTGACCGTCGGGCGCCAGGTCTCGAGCATCGCGGGAAACAGGAGCACCAGGATACCCAGGCCGACGAGCATACCCACCGAGGCGTACAAGCCGAACATCCGCACGGGAACGACGTGGCTGACACTCAACGACATCAGTCCCAGCGCCGTGGTGCCGGCCGATAGCGCGCAGGGGAGCCATCCGGCGCTGAGGCTGCGCTGCGGCGCCCCCTCCGGGCCGCCCTCGCGCACGGCGTCGTGATAGTAGTTGGCCAAGTGGACGCAGGCCGAAAGGGTCAGGACGTAGATCAGCACGGGCAGCACGACCAACACGAGATTCATGGTGCCGCCGGTGAAATAGACCAGCGAGGTGGCCACGCCTGAGCTGTAAACCGCCACGCTTAACACCATGGCGGTGAGTTTCCAATTCCGCAGGCACAGCCAGGCCACAGCCAGCGCCGTCCCCCACGAGAGGGCGATCCACCGGCGAACGGCCCGCTCGCTTTCGAGGTCGATGGCCGCGTTGATGACCGCGTCGCCGCCGAGGCGCAGGTCCTCATGGGGAATGCCACTCTGTCCGACGGCAACTTGTTCGAGGGCGCGAATGGCCGCGGTCCGGTTCGCGTTCCCTTCCGCCGAGAGCGTCACCACCGCGCAGCTCGTCTCCCCGTCCGGCCCGATCAGCGTTCCCTGGAAGTGCTCGACGGCCTGCTGCCGCGAAATGTCGAACGGGCCCTCGGTCAGTAGCGTCACCGCTTTCGGGCCGGTGATGACCCGCGAGAACCAGCGGGTGGAATCGTCCGAGGACCGCTGCCCTACCGGAGAAACCACGGCTTGAGCAAAGCGTTCCAGTCGGGGGTCGTCGAGCGTACACCCTTCCCAGCTTACCACGGCGAAGTCGTCCGAGCCGAAGACCGCGCGAAAGCGGTTGTACTCTTCGGTTTCGGGAAAGCCTTCCGGCAGCCATTGCAGCACGTTGTTGTTGGCCGTGCGGAAGGCCTGATGCACCCCCCACCCCATTCCAGGCAGGGAGAGCACCACCAGGAGCATCAAGGGCCGGGCAATTCGGGAGTGGAGCGATGGCGTCATGGTCGATGGCAACCCGCGCCGTCCGTTGCCTTCAGGTGAGGCCGAACGACAGGGCCGATCCTCAGCCGGGCCGCGGCATGAAAGGGCAAACCCTTCAGATTACCCCACGCTGTAAGAGGCGTCAATCGCGGGTCCTTGCCAGCGTGTCCTTGCCGGCGCCCTCAGCGCGCCACGTGCGCGTTGTCGGTGCGTCCCTCGTTCGCCATGGCCAAGCCCGCAAAGGCCGGCGCCGGGGCGGCGCCCACCCCATCGTGTTCCGCCGGTACGTGGCGTGTCAGGAACCGGGCAACCCGGCGGGTGTAGCCTCCCCCCGCCTCGAGGACCGTTTCGTTGTGCCGGGCCTGGGGAACTACCCAGAGTCGTGGGCGGCTGCGCATGCGCTTGCGCAGCACCCCGACGGTTTCCAGGGGGACAAACGCATCGCGGCTGCCGTGAATGAGAAGCACCGGTTTGTGCATCCGCTGTGCCGCGCGGTCCACCCGAAGGAGCGTACTGCCGTGCCGCCATTCGATGATCCGGTTGGCCCAAAAGGTGAGCATCCGCAACGTCCAATCCGGCCATCGGGAAAACCACAGAACAGAGTGCGTGTGGAACTGCATGAACCGCTTGATCAGGTAGAGTTGGACGTACTCGGTCGGCACGATGCTGTCCAACACGGCCGCCCGAACGCGCGAGTCGGTCCCGGCCACACACAGGGCCGCCGATGCGCCCCGGCTCAGACCAAACAGCACCACGTGCCCGGCAAGCGCCTCGTCACGCCGGCAACAGTAGTCAATGGCGGCCCGGATGTCCGCCGCTTCCCCGGTGGTTGCCCAGGGGATGGGCAAGTGGCCGGGTTGGGTAGTGCTGTCCCCATGGTTGCGGAAGTCGAATGCCAGAATATCGAACCCCTCGTCGCGAAAGCCCCCGGTAAACGTCAGCGACGTCCATCGCGTGCCTCGCAATTCGTGGCAGAAGATGATCACCCCCTTGCGATGGCGCGCCGTGGTGGGCAGGTACGTGCCCGCCAACCGAACGCCGTCCTCGGTGTCGAAGAAAACCGTTTCGGCCTCGAAGATGCCCTCGGCGTAGTCGTCGGGGGTGAGGGCGGGCAGCCTGCTTGGCAGCCATGGCATTTCCGCAAGCCCCCGAGCAGCAACCGGAGCATAGACCACCCACAAAGACACCGCCACCGAAATGACCAGCACGAGCGCTACGGCCGAACTCCACAAGACAACGATCATATCGCAGAATCCTTCGCTATTTGCCCCATATCATTCCCATGGTTCGGACGCGCGTGCATTTCAGATGATGGGCTGGCAACTTTCTGTAGGTGCTGAGGTGGGGGTTTTAGTTTAGTCGGCTGAATGCGCCGGGTATGTTCAGCAACAACCTCGCTCCCCCCGCCGAACTGCTGCCGGGAAGGCGTGCTAATCGTGACGGGAGGCGCACCGGCCTCGCAGGTGGGGGCGGGCTTAACGCCATCAACCCCACGAACGCCACCCCGAGGCATGCTGCACTTGTAAGGGGGCCACGCATACTTCCGCGTAACATGCTGCGCCTCCGTGGTTGAAGGGCGTTGGACACTCCGCAACCGCACTCGTGAGCACGATGGCTGTCACAGGCCTGCCTCTTCTATTATTTATCGGCTGCCGACCCGGAGTCAAGAGGCTGAATGATTTTCCAATTTCGTAACCGTTCACAGGCCGGATGGGGACTGGTCCATTTTTCGGCCAACACGCGTTGTTCTCGGAGAAAAGCGATGGCCGAAAACATGGACCTGTCCCCTTACCGGCCAAAGGAGACGCCCCCTGTGACCGGCTACCCAATGCCTTGCCGTGCCGTGCCTCGATCGCCCCACACAAAACCTGGGGCAAGGCCCCCGCAATGGGGTGGTAACCGGTGCCAACTTCCCGCGTAACCGTTCACGGGGGGGACTGTCCCCTTCGCATGTACCCGGGAAAACTGCCCCCGCCGCCCCGTGAACACTTAGGCGGTGTAAAACAATAAACTACCGGGAACTTCAAGCGTGGGATAGGCTTCCAGCCTGTCTTTTCCGGCGACAGGCTGGAAGCCTATCCCA
>PWXP01000265.1 GCA_003561895.1 Planctomycetaceae bacterium
ACGCCGTGCAAACGGCGTTTTGCCACCTTTGCGCTTCCGGCCGGCAGGCCAACGGCGACCCGGGTGGCGTATGCGTTCGCCGCGGTCCGCAACGCCGCCATCGACCAGAAGCGCGCGTTGGCAGCGGGTGCCCAACCGCTCGCCGACCTGGAATCCGATCCATGCCCGGATTGCCCGAATCCGCTGGCGGAGCTGATAGCCGGCGAGGACCGCCGGTTTGTCCGGGGGCTGGTGCGGTCGCTGCCCAGGCGACAGCGCGAAGTGGTGATCCTGCACGTCTACACCGGGCTGACGTTCGGGCAGATCGCCGACGCGTTGGACGCGCCGCTGTGGACGGTAGCCTCCCGCTACCGGCCCACGTTGAACCACCTGCGAGAGGCATTGCATTCCTGGGAATGGCCGAGGCCGAAACCGCCTCATTCATCGGTGATCGGCATGCCGGCGCCGGCTAGGCGCTCAACTCGACTGCGGCTTCCGGGCGGAGCACGCGGAAGGTGAACGATTCGGTCAGGAACAGTTCCACGTGATGGCGGTCGTGGGTGGCGAAGCCGAGGGCGAGGTCCTGTCCGACGGTCAGCTCGAAGTCGCCGCCGGCGGTGGAAAGGAGCACGCCGCCTTTCAGCGCTTGGGTGGCGAGAATGTCGCCGCCGAGCATATCCTGGACGATGCGGGCGGGGGGAAAGCCCCCCTTGCCGGCCTGGATCAGCCCGGCGTATGCGTCGACGCCCAGCACCAGCGCGTAGGGGCCGGGCACGCCGGCCAGCCGCAGTTCCTTCAGCCCTTGGGCGACGGCCTGGGGATAGGTTTCGGGATCGCCGGGCAGCTTGACCGGCTCGTGCGCGGCCTCCTGGATGATCCCCCGGATTCCGCCGGGCTCGAAACCCGTGTAGATCGCGGCGTCTTCGAAATACGCCACGCGCCGGGCCGCCTCTTCGGCGGGTGCCAAATCCATGTCCTTGCAGCCCCGGGCGGCGTTGTCCAGCTCGAGTTGGGGCAGCGTGATGGGCACGCGCACCTCGACCAGGGGCAGGACCGTACGCACGCCCCACGGCACGTCCTGGTCGTGCCCCGCCTTGGGGATGTCGATCCGCCCCAGGTTCACCGCGGCATACTCCCAGCCGTGCGGGCCGCAGAAGTCGACGAGCGTGCGCGCGGTAAGCTGCGCCTTCAAGATGGTGGCGGCGGCCGCGTCGACTTCCTCCCACGCTTCCTCGGTCAACGGGGCTAACGAACGCTTCAGTAAATCGACCATCGTGTATTTCCTCTCGTTTGAACGGGTTGTTAGAAATTGTATGCAGCGAAGGCCGCGGGGGCACTACCGGTGTGGCGCCGGAACTGCCGAGCCATCGGGTCCCGGAGTTGCCCGGCCCCGCGCGCAACCACCGGCGGGAAGGGCGCGCCTATTTAGTAAACTTTCCGATGCCCATTCCCTTGCCCTCGGCGGCGGGCGGGTTGCCGTCGGCCGCGTCGCCCCCGGTCGCCGCTTCCTCGACGGCGTGGATCGGACCGGACGTGAACAGGTAGGTGCGGAGGTCCTCGTCGAACTTCGGGATCCGCCGGCGGAGCCATTCGAGCGCCATGGCCGCGTGCTCGATCTCCTCGTCGCGGTTGTGCAGCAGGATGGCCTTCAACTCGGCGTCGGGAGTGACTTCGGCCCGCTGGTGATACCACGCCACGGCCTCCAGTTCCTCGATGGTGGCACTGAGGGCGCGGTGGACGTCTCGGGCCTCGGCCGACAATTCGGCCGGGGGTTCATGGTAGGCAAGTGCCATGGCGCATGGCTCTCCGTTTTCGGGGTGGCGGCGGTCAGGTGAACACGATCCGGACTGTGACGATTCTATACGTACCGCCGGGCCAATTCAAGGCGCCCCCCACTTCAGCGCCCCACTTCAGCGTCCTTCGGAGCGGGTCATGCGCCAGGGGTCGAGGGCCTTCTCCAACTCGGCTTCCGGAAGGACACTTTTTTCCACGCACAACTGGCGGATCGTCTTGCCGGTCTCGAAAGCCTCCTTGGCCAGCGCCGCCGCCCGCTCGTACCCGACGTAGGGGCTCAGGCCGGTCACCAAGGCCAGGCTGTGTTCGATGCCCGCCGCGCAGGCCTCGGGGTTGGCCTCCATGCCGGCCAGGCAAAGGTCGGTAAAGGCGGCCACCGCGCCAGCCAGCGTGCGGACGCTTTCCAGGGCGGCGTCGGCCATCACCGGCATCATCACGTTCAGTTGGAACTGCCCGCCGGCCGCGCCGCAGAAGTCGATCGTGTGGTTGTTGCCCATCACCCGGGCGGCGGCCTGCATGAGGGCCTCGCACAGCACGGGGTTGACCTTGCCCGGCATGATGGAACTGCCCGGCTGCCGGTCGGGCAGCCGCAGTTCGTTCAGCCCGCAGCGGGGGCCGGAAGCCAGCCAGCGGATGCCGTTGGCCACGTTGAACAGGGTGACGGCCACGGTGCACAACTGGCCGTGGCACTCGACCAGCCCGTCCCGCTGCGCGTTCGCCTCGAAGTGGTCGGCCGCCTCGATGAAAGTGATGCCTAGTTCATCGTGCAGGAGGGTACACAGTTTTCGGGCGAACCGGGGGTGCGTGTTGATGCCGCTTCCCGTGGCGGTGCCGCCGATGGGCAGTTCCAATACCGCCTCCATGGCTAGGCCGGCCCGGCCTACGGAGCGGTCGAGCTGCCGGGCCATGCCGCCGATCTCTTGGCCGAGGGCCACGGGGGTGGCGTCGGCCAGGTGGGTGCGCCCGATCTTGAGAATTTCCTGCCACGCCTTCGACTTCTCCGCCAGCACTCCGCCGCATCTTCGCAGCGCCGGGATGAGCCGCCCGTGGACGAGCCGGGCGACCGCCACGTGGATGGCCGTGGGGAACACGTCGTTGCTGCTCTGGCCCAGGTTGACGTGGTCGTTCGGGTGGATGGGCTTTTCCATGGCGAACCGGTCGTCGCCGGCCAGCTCAATGGCCCGATTGGCGATGACCTCGTTGGCGTTCATGTTCGTCGACGTGCCCGAGCCGGTCTGGAAGACGTCGATGGGGAACTGGTCGTCGAACTTTCCGTCGGCCACCTCGCGGGCGGCGCGGATGAGTGCGTCGATTTGGCCGGGTTCGAGCGGGTGGGGGGTTTTCGAGGCGTTGCCCAGAAGCCCGAGGTCGCGGTTGGCCAGCGCGGCGGCCCACTTGACGAGCCCCAGGGCACGAATCAATTCGGGGGGCACGGTTCGGCCCGAAATGGGGAAGTTCTCGATTGCCCGCTGCGTCTGCGCCCCGTAATAGGCTTCGCGGGGCAGCCGCACCTCGCCCATGCTGTCGCATTCCATTCGGTAGTGGGTCATGGTGAAGGTCTTCTCGGGTCGTCTTCGGCCATTTCGCTCGATTATTGGAGCGGAGCGACGGGGCGTCAAGCCGAGGGATGGGGGTCCGAGGGATGGGGGGAGGTCGCCGGAGGCGGCCTGTACCTGGCAACGCGTGACGGCCGGGTGGTGTGCATGGCGGAATAACCGGGGTCGGAGCAATCGCCGGGGGTGAATTCCCGCGGGCGACTGTGCAAGAACGCACTTGCACTGGCCGTGCTCGGTTGCGGTTGGAGTTCACGCTTTAGCGTGCCGAACTTACCCCATGCTTCCTTCGCACGCTGAAGCGTGAACTCCAACTGCAAGGCCGTTCCTGCAGCCGGTTAGCCGGAGCCTTGCGCCGATTCCCCGGAACGGCCCGTTCGGCCCTGGCCGTAGTCGCCGTCGGCAATGCCGCGGAAGGATAGATCCTCATCGAGGTCCGGCCAATGGATCCCGAACGGCGAAAGCTCGACGTGGGCAAGCTGCTGGGCCTTCGCCAACTGCCTGACCTTCATCCCGTGCGACTCGCGCAACCATCCCGTGCGACTCGCGCAACCATCCCGTGCGACTCGCGCAACTCGACCAGGCCCTCCATCTCAAACACGGCTTCACCACCGCCGTGCCGACGTTGGGGCCACGTATTTGCTGGGCTTGCCCCGTCGGGCCGATGGCCGGTATGCTAACCTAAGTTTGACCTAAAACAAAGTCTGGAAGGGCCCCCGCGGGGGGTTCGCTTAGGCCTCTTTAGCCGTTCAGGCAAGACGATGCCCAATTCCAACAACCCAACCTGATTTATGGCCAAGAAAAAACGCCCCCCCCAACCGACGGTCGCCCCTAGGCCAAAACCCAAAGCAGAACTGCCCGAGCGCGACCTCAAAACGCTGGCCGAGCTGGAAAACCTCGCCGACGGCGTCGCGGCCGCCGCCGACCGGCGGCGCGATCCGCACGTCGACATCCCCTCGCGCACGCTTTCCAACGTGCGCTACAACAAGAGCAAGCGGTTCATCGAGATGGGCCGCAACACGAACCGCCGCCAGTTGTTCAACCTGTCGCAGGCGAAGAGCTTCATGCAAACCATGCTGGTGGCCAGCGGCGCGAAGCAGCTCATCGAGGAAGGCAAGACCACCAGCATCCGTGGTCTGTTCTACCTGC
>PWXP01000614.1 GCA_003561895.1 Planctomycetaceae bacterium
AGATTCCCCATACTGCCTTGGTACAAGACTGCCGGAAAACGGTAGACTGAGATGGACATTTCCTCATGAATCTGGAAGAACTCCAACAACTTGTCGCGCAAGGCGAATCGGAGCGGCTGGAACTGAAGCGCTCGACGGGCGAGCTGCGCGCGGGGATGCAGACACTATGCGCGATGCTCAACGCCAAGGGCGGCCGTGTGGTGTTCGGGGTGGGCAATGCGGGCAACATCGTCGGGCAGCAGATCAGCGACCATACGCTGCGCGAGGTCGCCAACGCCATCCGCAAGATCGAACCGGCCGCCTGGGTCGAGCAGGAACGCGTCGATGTAGGCAAGGGCAAGGAGGTATTGGTGCTGGAAACCACGCAAGTGGCAGGCGGACCCTATGCGTTTGACGGCCGGCCCTACAAACGGACCGGCCCCACGACGTCGCGCATGCCGCAGGACGAGTATCACACGCGGTTGCTCGTCCGCAGCCATGAACTGCATCGCTGGGAGAACGAAGCGGCGCCCGGATACTCGGTGGGCGATCTGGACGCGGCCGAGATCGAGCGGACGCACCAAAGCGCCGTTTCGGCAAAGCGGCTCGACGCGCCCTTCCTGTCGGTCGTGGACACATTGGACCGTTTCCGGCTCCGCCGCGACGGGCAACTGTTGCGGGCCGCCGTGGTGCTGTTCGGCAAACAACCGTTGCCGGACTATCCGCAGTGTGCGTTGCGGATGGCCCGGTTCCGAGGCACAACGAAGAGCGAGTTCATCGACCAGCGGCAGATTCACGGCCACGCGTTCGATATCTTGGCGGAGGCCTCGCTGTTTCTTGAGCGGCACGTGCCGGTGGCGGGCTGGATGGAGCCGGGCAAGTGGGAGCGCCAGGAGCGTGCCCAGTACCCGTTCGCGGCGCTGCGCGAGGCGGTGGTCAACGCGATCTGCCATCGCGACTACTCGCAGGCCGGCGGCGCCGTACACGTGGCCATGTACGACGACCGGCTGGAGATCATCAGTACCGGGCTGCTGCCTCCGGGCATTACCGTAGCCGACCTGAAGCGGGACCATGCCTCCCACCTGCGGAATCCATTGATCGCCGAACCGTTCTACCGCCGAGCGTTGATCGAGAAATGGGGCAGCGGCACGCAGAAGATCGTGGAAACCTGCCTTGCGGGAGGCTACCCGGAACCGGAGTTCTTCGAGCAGGCCGGCGCGTTCTACGTCCGCTTTCCAGCCGGAACGTATGTACCGCCGACGGCGGTTCGGCACGACCTGACGGATCGGCAGCGGGAGATTCTGAGCATATTGTCGGACGGTCGGCATCGGCGTTTTCGGGAAATCTACGCTGGTCTGGCGAGCGCGCCGGCCGAACGCACCGTTCGGGATGATCTGCGCATGCTTCGATCGTTGGGCTTGGTTGGATCGGCCGGGCGTTCGGTTGCCGCCCGCTGGTGGCTAAAGAACCCGGGGGGCGACCTTTGACAAAGGCGGAGAAAGGCGGACAAAGGCGGACAAAGGCGGACAAAGGCGGAGAAAGGCGGAGAAAGGCGGAGAAAGGCGGAGAAAGGCGGAGAAAGGCGGAGAATAACCCGACAGGGGGTTGCCAGTGGCCTGAAAGAGCTACTTTCCGTTCCAGCCGAACGGCAACCGAATAGCGCGGTTCATACCGCACTATTCTTGCTGGAGCAGATGCCTGACAGACGTAAGTGACTTGCAGAAAAGGACTTATGGAAATCGACAAGGCGAAATAATAGTGCGGAATAGCGCCGCACTATTCCCAAGTGAAGGAAGTCGAAGGAAGTCGAAGGAAGTTGGAGGAAGTTGGAGCCCCGGCTTCAGCCGGATAGGAAAACCGCCTGAAGGCGGCACTCCAACACGTTTCGGAGCCCGATGATGACGAACCACCCGACGCAGCCACACTTCGCGGTCGGCTCCTGGGCGTACAGCCGGGAGCATGGGGAGCCGGTGCGCGTGCTGGAATCGCAGACGGTGTGGGACCAGACCACCTACCTGGTGTGGCGGCCGGCGGTGCAGTGCGTCGGCTGGGCGGCGGCGGGCGAGTTGGGACCGCTCGAAAGGCCCAAGGCCAAGACGCTCGACCATATCCTCTACCGGGTCGCCGCGGCCCGGGTGGTCGAGGCGCTGGCCGAGGACGTGCTGCTGGCGCCGCTGGAGGCCGGCGTCATCCCGCTGCCGCACCAGTTGTTCGCCTTGGCCAAGGTCGTCGCGGGCCGCGGGGTCCGCTATCTGCTGGCCGACGAAGTGGGCCTGGGCAAGACCATCGAGGCCGGGCTGGTCATCCGGGAACTGAAGCTGCGAGGGCTGGTCAGGCGGGTGCTCGTGGTGGCGCCGAAGGGCCTGGTCGCCCAATGGGTGCAGGAAATGAAAACCCATTTCGACGAAACGTTTCAACTCCTTTCGCCCGGCGACTTCTCGGCCGTCCGCCATCTGGTGGGCGACGACAACATCTGGCGGCGGTTCGACCAGGTGGTGTGCCCGGTCGATTCCGTCAAGCCGGTCGAGCGCCGCCGCGGTTGGAGCCGGCAGCGGGTCGAGCAGCACAACCAGGAGCGCATCGGCGACCTGATCGCCGCCGGGTGGGACCTGATCGTGGTCGATGAGGGCCACCGCCTGGGCGGCAGTACCGACATGGTCGCCCGGTACAAGCTGGGCCGGGCGCTGGCCGACGCCTCGCCCTACCTGCTGCTGCTCTCGGCCACGCCGCACCAGGGGAAGACCGAAAGCTTCCGCCGGCTCATGGCGCTGCTCGACGAGGACGCCTTCCCCGACATTACCGCCATCAAGCGGGAGAAGGTGGCCCCGTTCGTCGTCCGCACGGAGAAGCGCCGGGCCATCGACGACCGGGGCGAGCCGCTGTTCACCGCCCGCACCACGCGGCTTGTGCCGGTACAATGGGAGGAGCGGCACGCGCTGCAAGAGCAACTGTACGACGCCGTGACCGAGTACGTGCGCCAGGGCTACAACCAGGCCATGCGCGAGAACCGGCAGTACCTCGGCTTCCTGATGATCCTCATGCAGCGACTGGTAACCAGCAGCACCCGGGCCATCGCCACGGCGCTGGAGCGCCGGCTGGAGGCGCTCAACTCGACCCATATCACCCGGGACGACCTGGGCGACGAGCTGCCCGACCTGAGCGACGAGGACAGCCAGGAGCAGCTTGACGAGCTTCTGGCCGCCCGGATTGCAGGCCTTCAGAACGAGCGGGAGGAGGTAACGCTGCTGCTGGACACGGCCAGGCGGTGCCGGGCGCAGGGGCCCGACGCCCGGGCCGAGGCGCTGCTCGACCTGCTGTATCGCACGCAACAGGACGAGAACGACCCGGAACTGAAGTTCCTGATCTTCACCGAGTTTGTACCCACGCAGCAGATGCTCGCCGGCTTGCTGGAGCAGCACGGGTTCCCGACGGCCTGCCTGAACGGCTCGATGGACCTCGAAGCGCGCCAGCGGGTACAGCGGGAGTTTTCGCAAGGGGCGCGCGTGCTGGTATCGACCGACGCCGGCGGCGAGGGCTTGAACCTGCAATTCGCCCACGTGGTGGTCAACTACGACCTGCCGTGGAACCCCATGCGGATCGAGCAGCGCATCGGCCGCGTCGACCGCATCGGGCAGAAGCACCCGGTCAAGGCCTTCAACCTGGTGTTCGCCGACAGCGTGGAGCTGCGGGTCCACGAGGTGCTTGAGGAGAAGCTGCGGACGATCCATGCCGAGTTCGGCGTGGACAAGATGGGCGACGTGCTCGACTCGGCCGAGAGCGGCGCCGCGTTCGAGAGGACCTACGCCAGCGCCATTTTGAACCCCGAACGCGTCGAGCAGAGCGTCGACGAATTGATGGCGGAGGTGCGCGAGCGGGCCGAGTCGGAACGGCAGGGGCGGTCGCTTTACGAGGAGTCGCCCCTCGATCCGGCGATGGCCGCCCGGTACATCAACCACCCGATGCCGTACTGGATCGAGCGGATGACCACCTGCTACCTGCGGGCCGAGGGCGGGGCGGCCGAAAAGAAACTGTTCGCCTACGACCTGCGGTGGCCGGACGGCGAGCGCATGGACGACGTGTGCTTCGTCGGCCGCGAGGCCCAGGAGAAGGGGCTCAACCACATCAGCCTGGAGCATCCCCGGCTGCGGGCGCTGATCGACCGGCTGCCCCGCGCCGTTCCGGGCGAACCCATCGCGGCGGTCGGCCTGCGGGGGCTGCCGGGGCAGGTGCGCGGGTACTGGTCGCTATGGCGGGTCGCCCTGTGCGGCGACGCGCGGAGCGAGGTTCGCATCCTGCCGCTGTTCGCGCACGACGACGGCCGGATGCTGCTGCCCACGGCGCGGTCGATTTGGGACCGCCTGCTGCAAGACACGGGAAAGGTTCACGGCCAGACGGAGGTTGACGGCGCGGAGGGCCGCGCGGTGTTCGAACGGCTCCGGCAGGAGGCCGAGCGGCACGGCGAAAGCCTGTTCCGGGAACTCCATACGAAGCG
>PWXP01000543.1 GCA_003561895.1 Planctomycetaceae bacterium
CGTACCCCCGCGCGGCCAACTACCCCACAAACTCCTCGAGAACGGAGCCAATAGGGTTCTTCCGGATTCGCTGTGGAACGTGCGGCCGGTGAAAAAGACCTTCGAACATGGACGCTCTCCTCGTAAGGGTTCAGAAAAGCGCCATGATTATGCAAAGTTCCGATCCAGGGAAGCGTCAAACCGGACCGATCACAGCAGGCTCCTCTACCCGCCGCCACACGACACTCCACATATTCCCCAGCTTCACATAATTGCGATGGAGAATCGCTCCGGCTCCCCTTGCCCCACGTCGAACTCGAAGGGCTGCCCATCCGCCGTGTTCGGCTCGGCACGTTTGCCCATCAACGCCAGGATCTTCGCCGGCGTATCGTCGTTGTGCAGCACCTCGCCCGGCGCGGGCCGACTCTGCCGCATCCTGCTCCATCCGCTTCTTCAGCGAAGCCGAGTTGATCCCCATCGCCCTAGCCGTTCGGTACGCCCCGTGTACGCGAGCCACCTCGACTGCCGCCCTCCAGAGCGGGTTCGGAATCCGCGTGCGCCGCTGGCGCGTCCGCCGCCAATCCTCAAACCGCCGTCGAACCTGCTCCAGGGTCGAAGCACTTTGGTACGCATTCGCTGTCCTCCGGAAGAGCCGAGAAAATTTCGTGCGGGTGGCTTGACTATCCGGAACAAACGGAATATACTCAACCATTAGTCGGCCCGTTCGGTGCGAAACGTTGCGCCGGGGGCGATGCCCACAGCAAGCAAGGGCGCGGTGCCATGACACCCAATCAGGCGCAACCCGAAGATCTCACCCGCGGCGGCAGCCGTCTGCGCCCGCCTACGCCGCCGCGCGCTTTCGCCCCCCCCTCCCCCCCACACAGCGGGGGTTTCCTCGCTTCTTTCCCGCGTGTCCGGGTGCTACTGCGCCGGGTCTTTCCCCGCGGCCCGCCTCTTCTTTTGGCCAGTGCGAGGGCTTCGGCTTTCGCATCGTGCGCGCCGTGTGTTGGGTGCGCCGTTGTTCGTTTACGCTGGGCCTGAGAAGCCAAGGCCCCGCTGCAACCCATCCCGGCCGTCAGTGTGCCGGCCCCGGCAAAGCGAGCGTGCCGTGCACATGCAAAGTCGCCCGCAACGAAACCGTGGCGCTTGCCGTTTTTTCCGGTGATTGAAATAGTTTTTTTTGCCAAGGATGAAAGATTGGCGGATGCCACTTTCCTCATGGATCCGCATCGGCGGGCGGGACCCTGAGCAACTAATGAGACGCCGTGAACGATTACGAAAGGAATAACTTATGAAGAGTTCTCTGGTTGTATTCATGCTGCTTGTGCCGGTTGCTTATTCGTCGGTTGCTCATGCACAGTCACAGTGGAAAATGGCCGATCAACCGATGGTGACGCGTTGGGGCGAAGAGGTGACTCCCGAGAATGCATGGCGAGAGTATCCGCGGCCGCAGATGGTGCGTAGCAACTGGCAGAATCTCAATGGGTTGTGGGAGTATGCCGTAGTCGATAGAGCGCACCCGCAGCCGGATGAGTGGCAGGGACATATTCTGGTTCCCTTTTGTCTGGAATCGGCGCTCTCCGGTGTTCGAGGAAGGCTCACCGGCAGGGATGCGCTTTGGTATCGCCGCACGTTTTCGAAGCCCCACACGGCGGATGAACGAGTACTGCTGCATTTTGAGGCGGTGGATTATGAAACCCAGGTATGGGTGAACGGCACAAAAGTCGGCAGCCATACGGGTGGGCATGTTCCGTTTCATTTTGATATTACCGACGCCGTTGAAAACGGGGAGAGCGAGCTAATCATCCGGGTGTTTGACCCAACCAATAATAGTTATCAACCCAAGGGCAAACAACATCTGCGGCCGCACAGGTTCTGGTACACGGCAGTCTCCGGCATCTGGCAGACGGTCTGGCTGGAAACCGTTCCGCAGCGGTATATCGACCGTTTGCGCATAGAAACCGCTATTGAGCCGGCTCGCATCCGGGTTGAAGCGGCTTTGCAGGGAGAGCCGGACGAGGACGAAACGCTCGAGGTGATTGTCCGAGACGGTGAGACGATTGCGGCCAGGGGGCGCGGCAAAGGGGAACTTGTGCTGGACGTGCCCGACGCCAAACTCTGGAGCCCCGATTCACCGTTCCTGTACGATCTCGAAGTTATACTGCTCGACGGCGAAAACAATGTGATTGACCAAGTGGAGTCCTATACCGGAATCAGGACGGTCGGCAAGAAGCGCGATGCCGACGGGCATCTGCGGTTCACGCTGAACAATGAATTCATCTTCCATTTGGGACCGCTCGACCAGGGCTGGTGGCCGGATGGGCTACTGACACCGCCGTCGGATGAGGCGATGGTCTATGACCTCCAGTATATCAAAGATGCCGGCTTCAACATGATCCGCAAGCATGTCACGGTGGAAAATCGAAGGTACTACTATCATACCGACCGTCTGGGAATATTAATCTGGCAGGATCATGTCAGCGCGCATCCGGGGCCGCGCTGGGTGCTCCTGCGTTATCGGGATGAACCGGAAGACCGCGAATGGCCGGATGATAAACATGAACAGTGGATGTACGAATTGAAAGCGATGGTTGATACCTTTTACAATAATCCCAGCATTGTGGTTTGGGTGCCGTTTAACGAACGATGGGGCCAGCACCGAACGATGAAGATCGGCGAATGGCTCACCGAGTATGACAGGACGAGACTGCTGAACATTGCCAGCGGAGGCAACTTCTTCCCGGTGGGCGATATTGCGGATGAACACGATTATGCGGGGCCGAGGTTCCCGCTGGACGATCCGCGATATGAAGATTACGTCAAGGTGATAGGCGAGTTCGGCGGCCACGGTCACGCGGTCTCCGGCCACCTCTGGAATCAGGATGAGTCTTGGGGGTACGGCGGCGCTGAAACACTGGAAGAGCTTGAAGAACGATATCGCCGATCGATTCGTACTCTGACGGAGCTAAAAAAGCGGGGGCTTGCCGCGGGCGTCTATACCCAAACGACGGATATCGAAATTGAAATCAACGGACTGATGACGTATGATCGGCGGGTCAACAAGCTCGACCCCGAGTGGCTCCGCGAAATCCATGCGCCGCTCTATGAGGATCCGCCCGCCGTGGAGGTCCTTGTGCCCTGATAGCCGGGAAGAAGCCCAGACGTGGCGCTACGTCTTCGAGGAGCCTGGCGAGGGCTGGGAGCAGCCCGGTTTTGATGACAGCGGATGGGAAGAGGGACCGGGCGGCTTTGGCCTTGAAGACACCCCGGGAGCCGTGGTGCGCACGGAGTGGCCCACCCACGACATCTGGATCCGCCGCACGTTCGCGCTGGATGAGGACCTCCTCGACCGGGAGGGCGAGATCGCGCTCCGGATTCACCACGACGAGGACGCGGAAGTCTACATCAACGGCGAACTCGTGGCGGAACTCGAGGGCTATGTCAAGCATTACATTACCGTGCCCCTCGACCTGGAAGGGCGCGAAGTACTTGAACCCGGCGAGAACCTCCTCGCCGTCTACTGCCTCGACACCAGGCACGGCCGGTGCATCGACGCAGGGCTTGCATTGTCGGAGTAACCCGGCGGTGCTCCAACAGCGTGACCAAGGATGCCCGGAATGCCACTCTGTTCCCAATCGGATGGGGATGGACCGGTCCGATCTGGAGCGGCTCGGCGCAGGTGCGCGGCGTGGCGTCGGAGAATGCTGTGCGTGTACGCGGAATTGACCCAGGCAGGCGCGGCGCGCGAGCTTGGGATGGGGACCGGCGCGGCGGTATGCATCCGGCGCAAGGCGCTCGCGGAGCAGCGGTCGAAAGAGGGCAAACTGGACCGAATATTGCGCGGGCTCGAGAAAGATTTGGATCGGCGGATGGCGGAATGGGGGTTGCAATTTATGTGTTAATGGGCATCCCCATCCGCGATAGTTGCGTATCGGCTGCCGATAGCGTATGATTGGATCAGTTCACAAAAGAAGAGATTGGCGGGTGCCAAGTTCTTGACGAAGCTCCAGAAGAACGAGGACGGCAGCACCCACCAGGAGGTCCTCGACATCCTATGGGCGCGCTCAGAAATAACTTGGACAAATTGGTATTGCGTTGACTGGCGGGCCCCGGGCGATTGCTCGCCCGGGGCTCCCACAGACCCGTACGTGCGGGATTACCTCATATTATGTTGTCGCCAACATAAGATGCGGTATGTTGTGAGCCGGCTTATTGTGAGCCGGCTTATGTTGTGAAACGTGGGGAAACGCCTGTCGTTGCAGGGCTTCAGGGCGAGGTACGCTACATAAATTGTGGATCGGCACCGACCTACAGGGATGCGAGGAAGGACATCAGCTCGCTGTCGGTGTGCCAGCTCGGCGTGGAGTCTGGCCCGCTGACGGCGCACGTGTCCAGGGCCTGGGCCTTCATCTCCAGGTCGATCTCGGCGTAGCGGTTGGTCGTCTCGAGGGAGACGTGGCCAAGCCATGCGCGGATCGTATTGATGTCCA
>PWXP01000017.1 GCA_003561895.1 Planctomycetaceae bacterium
AACGCCGAGTTCGTCGAGGTCCGCTCGCCCGCCGAAGTGCGCGTGCGCGTTTGGGAGCGGGGTTCGGGTGAAACCCTGGCGTGCGGCACGGGCGCGTGCGCGGTGTGCGTGGCGGGCGTGCTGGCCGGGCGCACCGCGCGAAAAATCCTCGCCCACCTGCCCGGCGGCAACCTCGAACTGCACTGGGCCGACGACAACCACGTGTACCTGACCGGCCCGGCCGTCGAGGTGTTTACCGGCGAGTGGAGCGAAGCCAAGTAGCACGGAAGCGACACCATGAAACTCGACGCTCCTTGGATTCACCGCTTCGGCGGGCTGCTGGGGTCGGCGGCCGTGCGCGCCTGGATGGGCACGCTCGACTACAAGGTGGCGTACTACGATCCGGCGGTCGATCCCGCCTTTCCAGAATGCCGCGGGCAGAAAATCTACATCTTCTGGCACGAGTACATCCTGTTCCCGCTGTTCCTCCGCGGGCACTGCAACCTGGCCATGCTCCTCTCGCGCCACCGCGACGCCCAGATGCTCTCCCATGCCGCCGGTCACCTGGGCTTCGAGTTCGTCCGCGGTTCGACCAACCGGGGCGGCGTGACGGCCATCCGGGAGCTGCTCCGCAAGAGCGGGCAGATGCACCTGACCATCACGCCCGACGGTCCCCGTGGCCCCCGGCGCCGCCTGGCCCTGGGGCCGATCTTCCTGGCGTCGAAGCTCGGGCTTCCGCTGGTGGCGATGGGCTACGGTTACGACCGCCCCTGGCGGATGCGAAGCTGGGACCGCTTCGCCCTGCCGAGGCCCTTCTCCCGCGCTCGCGCGGTGCCCAGCGGCGAGATCTTCATCCCGCCCGCCCTCGACCGCTACGGGCTGGAGCACTTTCGCGGCAAGATCGAGTCGCTGCTGAACTCGCTCACCGAAGAGGCCGAGGCCTGGGCCGCCTCCGGCACACCGAAACTCGGCCAGCGCCCCCTCCACCGCCGCGGCGCCCCCCTCCGCTCTCAGCGCGGCCACGTGCCCATCACCCTCATCGGCCCGCACTTCAATCGCCCGCATCGCCCCGGAAACCTGGCAATCCACAGCCCTCACTGACCTCGGCTAGCCCGGAGTATTCAGTGCGCCGTGAACTGCGGTGCCTTTCAGGGGGGTGCAGTCCCACCCGGCAACTGGGGCGCTCCATCCGAGAAGGCAACCGTTCACGGGGGGGACTGGCCCGATTTTCGCGGCACACAGAGCGTTTGGCGCAGTGAGCGACCAAGGCGTGCTGCATCTGGTGAAAATGTGGCTGGTGGCGCCGGTCGAAGAGAAGGATGCCCGGGGTCACATCCATGGCACGACCCACAACAAGGATGAAGGGCGGTATTGACGGATACGGTGCTCCGTCGGCCCCCTGCTACTTCCGCACCTCAATTCCCATGGCCGCCATGAGCATTTGCATGTCTTCCCAGGTGGGGCGCTTGGCGGCGGGGTTGCGCAGCAGGTAGGCGGGGTGGTAGGTGCAGAGGACCTTGATGCCGCGGTAGTCGTGGAACCGGCCGCGAAGCTTGCCGAGGGGGGCAGTCGTTTGCAGCAGGTTCTGCGCGGCGCAGGCCCCGAGGCAGCAGATGAACTCCGGGCGGATGATGCGCAGTTGGGCGTCGAGGTACTCGCGGCAGTTCGTGGCCTCGATGGGCGCCGGGGCCCGATTGCCCGGCGGCCGACAGCGGAGGATGTTCAGAATGTACACGTCCTCGCGCCGGAGGGTGCAGGCGGCGAGGATCTTGTTGAGCAACTGGCCCGCCGCGCCCACGAACGGCTCGCCCTGCTTGTCCTCGTCGGCGCCCGGGGCCTCGCCGCAGAAGGCCAGCCGGGCGTTCGGGTTGCCCACCCCGAAGACGGTTTGCGTGCGGGTGCGGGCAAGTTCGGGGCAACGGACGCACTGGGCGACCACGCTGGCCACCTCGGCCAGCGCCTCGGCGCCGGTTTGGGGGGGCACCGAAGCGGCGGTAATAGCTGGCTCAATGGAGGGGCGATCGTGGGCGGTGTGGGCACGCGGAGCCTCAACCGCGGCCTCCGCCTGCTTGTGGACGGGGCGCTCGCTCGTTAGGCCCTCCCCCGCAGCATCGCTCGCCGGCCGGGCCGGGCACCGGGGCATGTGCGTAACCCCCGCCCGATACAGACTTTCCAGCCGCTCGACGACGGCCTCGACGGCAGGATGGCGAGGGGGCGGAGAAGGCTTGGGCATGAAGCAATATCCAGAGCAATGCGGGAAACGGGCCGGTTACGCGGTATGGACACCCCAGTATTCCGCAATTCGGTCCCAGAAGCAAGGCCCGCACCCTGGAGCCCCGCACCCTGGAGCCGCGCCGCTAGGACTTCGAGCCGGCCTCAGGCACCGTTCGCCACTGGCCATTCCTCATTCCCTCCCCACCCCCCTCCTGGCGGGCCCTCTGGAACTCGGCATCCCGCCAGGGTATCATAACAGCATGGGTGTTCCGCAGGTGGTTATCGTCGGGCGGCCGAATGTGGGCAAGTCGAGCCTGTTCAATTGGCTCGTGGGCCGACGTATTGCCATTGTCGACCCCACTTCCGGCGTTACCCGCGATCGGGTCACCCACCTGCTGGAAATCGACGGGCGGTTCGTCGAACTGGTCGATACCGGCGGCATGGGCACCGACGATGCCGACCAGCTTGCCGAGCACATCAAGCGGCAGATCGAGCAGGCCATCGACTCGGCCGCCGTCATCCTCTTCGTGGTCGACGCCCAGCAGGGGCCGCTCCCGCTCGACGACGAGGTGGCCCGGCGGCTCCGCTACGTGAACGTGCCCGTGATCGTGGCGGCCAACAAGGCCGACACCGGCGTCCTGGGCTCGCAGACTTCGGAGTTCTACCGGTTCGGGCGGAAGGTGCTGGCGGTGAGCACGCGGGCGAACCGCGGGCGGGACGAGCTGATGGCCGCGGTGGCCGAAAAGCTGCCCGCGCCCACCGAGACCAATGGCGCCCCCGGCGAGCCCACCATGAAAGTGGCCATCGTGGGCCGGCGTAATACGGGCAAGAGCACGTTCATCAATACGCTGGTCGAGGCCGAGCGGATGATTGTCAGCGAGGTGCCCGGCACCACCCGCGACAGCGTGGACGTGCAGTTCGAGCTGGACGGCAAGGCGTTTCTGGCCATCGACACGCCCGGCATCCGGCGGCGGAAGAGCGTCTCGACCGACCTGGACTTCTACAGCACCCACCGCGCCGAGCGGAGCATCCGCCGGGCCGACGTCGTGTTGCTGTTCTTCGACGCCGCGCAGCGCATCAGCAAGGTCGACAAGCAGCTTAGCGACTACATCGCCCGGGAATACAAGCCCTGCATCTTCGTGGTGAACAAGTGGGACCTGCTGGCCGACAGCATGCCCACCGAAAAGTGGGTCCGCTACCTGCGCGACACGTTCCGCACCATGTGGTACGTGCCCATTGCGTTCATCACGGGCCGGACGGGCAGGAACATCAAGGCACTGCTGAACCACGCGCAGATGCTGTTCAAGCAGGCGCGGAGCCGCATACCCACGGCGAAGCTGAACAAGCTCGTGCGCGCTGCGCTGGAGTACAACCCGCCGCCGCTGTACCACCACCGCCGGCCGAAAATCTACTACGCCACGCAGGTGGCCGGGCAGCCGCCCACCATCGTGCTGTTCTGCAACGAGCCGCGGGCGCTTTCCGCGCAGTACCAGCGCTACCTGTTGAGCGTGTTCCGCGACCGGCTCGATTTCGGCGAGGTGCCCATCAAGCTCTATTTGCGCAAGCGGCTGCCCAGCGACACGCGCGACGAGGTTGACGCGGAGCTGCAAGTCGAACAGTAGCGATGTACGAGCACTTCGAGCACACGGCCGACCTGGGACTGCGCATCCGCGCGGCGAGCCTGGAGGAGTTGTACGCCGAGGCCGGCCGCGCGCTGACCGCCGCGCTGGTGGCCCGGCCCGATGCCGTGCAGCCCACCCAGCGGCGAACCATCCGGCTCGACGCGGCCGAGCCGGACGACCTGCTCCACGACTGGCTGGCCGAACTGCTGTACCTGTTCGAGACCGAACGGCTACTGTTCAGCCGGTTCGACGTCTCGCTCCCCTCGGGCGGTCTGGAGGCGGCGGCCTGGGGCGACAGGGCCGACCCGGCCCGGCATGAGGTCGAGATGGAGATCAAGGCAATCACGTACCACGGGCTGAAACTCGAGCCCGACGCCGGCGGCTGGCTGGCCGAAGTGATTGTGGACTTGTAAGCATTTGTATTCCCCGCCTATGCGGGCTATGTGAGCAATCGGCAGACCCTGCGGCGCAAGAGCCGGAGTTCGTATTGGGCGGCGCGAAATTCGCCAGATCCAACATACTCTTCAGCATTTGGTTGTAACCTCCACATCGCGTTAGTTTGCGCAGTTTAGGATAGCGCGCAGCCGTGTTTTGTAGGGGTACAACTCACGTTGTTCAGTTTCGATTCGATGGGTGTGGAATGCCCCCCAGTC
>PWXP01000164.1 GCA_003561895.1 Planctomycetaceae bacterium
GCGCGGCGCCCGGCCGCCCGCCATCAGCCCGTCGAGCAGGCGCGCGCCCTCGAGGGCCAGCCGCTCAAAGTCGACCGCGATGCTCGACAGGGCCACCGGCGTGCTCGCGCGGTAAAGCTCCAGGTCGCCCGTGCCCAGCACGGCCACCTGCTCGGGCAGATCGAGCCCGGCGCGCAGGCACGCTTCGATCACTTCCACGGCGGTGGTGTCGTCGGTCGAGAAGACGGCCAGCGGGTGGGGCAGCCGCGCCAGGTTATGGCTCAGCCACGCCTGGCGGTTCGCCCACGTATCGCTCCGTTTGCCGCGGGCTTGGCGCCAGATCAGCCGGCGGCACTCATGGCCTGCCTCGTGCAGGCGTGCGGCGAACCCTTCGCACCGCATCATCTCGACCACCTGCCGGCCGTGCGAATACCAGGCGAACTCGGTGAAGTGTTTTTCGAGGAAGTGTTCGGCGGCGAGGCGTCCCAGCGCGGCGCCGTCGACGTCGACCCGCGGCAGGGCAAGCTCCGGTTCGTTCAGTGTCAGGCACACCGCCGGCGCGCCCGCGTTGCGAATGAACCGGCTCACGTCCCTCCGCCCGCCCAGCAGGGCAATGATCCCTTCGCCGCGCCACCGTTTGGGCACTTCGCCGGTGGTGTACATCTGCAAATCGAGGTGCCAGCCCGCGCGCTGCGCATAGCCCGCCACCGACAGCGCCAGCGTTTCATTGTGCCAGGCCAAGGCCAGCAGCACCCGTGTCGGCCGTGCATGAGGCATGATCACCGAACCTTTTCCATCGTGGGATAGGCTTCCAGCCTGTCAATTGTGGGATCGTGGGATAGGCGTCCAGCCTGTCAATTGTGGGATAGGCTTCCAGCCTGTCAGAATACCAGGAAAGCACGTTGGGGCATATTGCCGGCGATGTAATCCATGGAGTGCAACGGATGGATTGACAGGCTGGAAGCCTATCCCACGGGGAGATGACAGGCTGGAAGCCTATCCCACGGGGAGATGACAGGCTGGAAGCCTGGCCCACGGGGGCCTTCTCCTGTAAGCATTGTAACACGTTTTGGAAAACAAGATAGTTGACGTGGCTTCGGGTTGGTTTAGACTGAAAGGGTAGCATGGGTTTATGGAAGCCGCCGGTGTTCAACGTGGCCGGGTGTTCCGGCCCGTCCGGGCTTCCGAACTTGTTTTGCCCCTTGGGGCAGAAAGAGGTAGCAATGCGTTCGAAGGGCATCACAATTCGGATCCTTTGCGCTGCCGGCCTGGTGGCTGCGGCGTCTGTTTCATGGCCGGCCCCGGGTTCGGCCGCATCGGCGCATAGCGAACAGGGGCGCGGTCCGGCAGCCATGAAGGACCTCCTATCGAAGTTCATCGGCGTGTACGAGACGCCGCCCAACGCCGTATCCAACCGAATCCCCGACGCACCGCTGCTGGGCAACGGCGACCTGGCCGTGGCCGTGGACGGAACGTATCATACGCAAAGCTTCCATATTTCCAAGAGCGATCTGGACCATGCGATGCGTGGGGTGGGTCGGGTCACGTTGAGCTTTCACGGGAAGCCCGCACGCCCCGAACGCTATCGCCAGGAGCAGGATTTGCTCCATGCCGAGGTCCGGTCCACCATCCCGCTTGAAGAGGGCACCGTCCGAATGCGCGCCTGGACGGCCGATGCCTCGAACGTCCTGGCCGTCGAAATATGGACCGAAGAGGGCGTTCCCGTTGATGTCACCATGGAAGTTCAGGCGCACTCGGCCGCGGGTACGTCGGACGGGGTGATTTGGGCAACTCGCCAACGGCGCAACGGCAGGGTGGCCATCGCCGCCCGGGTGCTTGGCGTCGCTTCCGAATGCGCCACCGACGAGCACACCTCCTCGACGGCGAAGTTCACCGTGCCGGCGGGGGAGCCAATCACGGTCGTCGCCGCCGTGGCCGGCGGGCAATATGCGACGACCCACGTTGCCGACGCCGTGGCAAAGGCGTCGGAACTCACGGCCGAGCGCGTCGGAACGCTGCACGAGCACCATCGGGGCTGGTGGGAAGCTTACTGGTCCAAGTCGTACATCGACATCAACGACGAGCTGCTGGAACGCTTCTACTACGGGGCCCTCTACGTGCTGGGAAGCTCCACGCGCGCCGGCGGCGTGGCGCCGGGCCTGGCCGGTGCGTGGCACACCAATGACTCGCGTTTGGGCAGGCCGAACCGCTTATGGGGCAACAATTATACCTGCAACTACAACTTCCAATCGCCTTACTGGGGAGTGTATTCGAGCAATCGGGCCGAACTGGCCGTGCCTTTGTATGACGTCGTGCTCCGTTGCCTGCCGGCGGCACGCCAGATGGCCCGCCGCCACGGGAGCCGGGGTATTCTGTTTGGTATACGCATCAGTCCGTGGGGCGGTGTGGACACGAGGACGCTAAACCAGAAAGGCAACGCGTCGCTGACGGCGATGAACTTCATCATGCATTACGGCTACACGCGGGACGACCAGTTCCTGGTCGACACCGCGTGGCCCGTGTTGCGGGAATTGGCCGTATATTGGGAGGACAATCTGGTCTGGAACGACCAGCGCTCGCGGTGGGAGGTGCATGGTTCGGCCGCACGCGAACAGGGCGACGACATCAATCCGATCAACGATTTGGCATACATCCGGAGGATCTTCAGTTTCCTCTTGGAGGTCAGTGACAAGCTGGATGGCCGAGAGCCCGCGCCGACCGACGTTGTAAGCCGGCCGATGGTCCGGCCGGTGAACCTGGGGCGCGAGCAGCACGGCGGCGGGCGGTGGTACGTGGACGGGCTGCTCGACGACGTGCAAGTGTTCGACCGGGCGCTTTCGGCCGACGAGGTGAAGGCCGCGGTCGCCGGCCGGCCCGTGGCGGAAGGGCTCATCCGGCACTGGGCGTTCGACGAGCCCGAGGGCGAGGTGGCCAAGGACGGCGCCGGCCAGGAAGCGCACGGCACGATTCGCGGCGCCGAGCGGGTCGAGCGGGTCGAGCGGGTCGAGGGCGCCCGCGGCCGGGCGCTGCGGCTCGACGGCCGCGCGGGGTTCGTCGACTGCCCGCCCATGGCCGTGCCCCGCGAGTTCACCATCACCGCAAGTGTGCAGCTTCGCAGTCATGCGCCCGCCGGGCACGCCCAGTACATCTTCAGCATGGGCGAGTGGGTGGAAGGGTGCAGTCTGGGCATCTCCCACGACCGCCTGCGCGTGGCTGCAGGTCCGACGCACGTGGACAGTTCCAAGCCCGTGCCCGTCGGCCGTTGGGTCCATCTGGCCGGCACCTTCGACGGTCGGCAGTTGCGCATCTACATCGACGGCGAGCAGGTGGGGACCGATGGGCATGACGAGCCGTCCGAAGCCCCCACGAAGTACCTCGAAGGCGGCCGCATTCGAATCAGCAAGGAAACGCGAGAGCAATGGCAACGTTACGTGGACCATCTGAGCCCCTACCCCACGGCGGAGTTCGAAGGCAAGGTCGTGTTCAAGGAGGCGGAGGAGGGGAAGTATTACACGGATGGCAAGTTCAACTTTCGCGGCCCTGGCGACAACGCGGACGTGCTGATGCACGTCTTCCCTGGGGAAACGCTCAGTTTGGGTTCCAGCCCGGAACAGCTCCAAGTGGCGAGGAACACCGTCGGCGCCCTCAACGCCAACGAGGCGAGGCCGGCATGGTTCCAGTGCAACAATTTCCCGAAGCTGTTCACCCAGGCGATCCGGTCGGGCTATTCCGCCGAAGAAGTGGCCAACCGGTTGAGGCAGATGCTCGCGGGCGAGCAGCCGTGGGCCGACCGGGGTGACTTCGTGAAGCTGATGAACAACCTCGCGATCAATCCTCCGATCCATGGCTGGGAATCGGTCGGGGCTATCGAGGCGATCAACTCGATGCTGCTGCAGAGCCACGACGGCGTCATTCGGGTATTCCCCGCGTGGATCGACGGTAAGGATGCCTCCTTCACGAGGCTGAGGGCGTACGGCGCGTTCCTGGTTTCCAGCGAATATGGCCGGGGTGGGGTGAGTTACGTCGATATCACAAGCGAGGCCGGCGAGCCGTGCCGGCTGGAGAATCCATGGCCGGCCGCGGCGCCTCGGGTATTCGAGTTGCCGCGCGAAACGCCGGTGAAGATCGAGCACTGCCGCCAGGACGGCACCGTGCGCTTCGCCACGGAGACAGGCAAGCAGTACCGCGTTGTGCCGGCTTGCAACACGGCCGGCTCCCGGTAACGCCCGTTGGTTTCCGCCGGGTCCCGCCCAGCAGCGGGGTCGGGCGGCCGCCCGCGCGAAGCCCGTAAGGATTGTAGCACGTTTTGGAAGAAACGATAGTTGACGTGGTTTGGCGTTGGTTTCTATTGAAAAGCTGTAATAGGGTTGTAGATTCGGGGAAGCGGCCGTTGTTCGAAGCGGCCGGGCGTTCCGGCCCGACGGAGCTTCCAGACTTCTTTTGCCCTTCGGGGCAGAAAGGGGTTATGGTATGTTCGCAAAGACATCCATGTTCGTGCTACGGTGTGTCCTGGTCCTGTCCGTGATCGTCACGCTGCCGTCCTTTGTCAAGGCGCAATCCTGGGCCGGCTTGGGCACACTATACACAACCGCGCGGGGCTGCTCCAGATTCATGACGGCAGCACCTTGATTCTCGGGGGCCGCGATTTGTGGTTCTCCGGTACGGGTGGGAGCCGCATCGAAATGTTCGATGGAACGCTTGACCTGACTACCTCGGGATTCGGCTTTACCCGGGAGGGCGCTGCCACCTTGAGCTTCGGCCTCGGAGATGCGGCGACCATCCTCGTGCCCGATGCGGACGGAACCATCGACAGTTGGGCCGATTTCCAGGGTTGGGCCGCTGGAACAGGCAACGCTTCGGCAAGTCACTTCACGCTCGACTTCGTCGAAACCGCCGACCAACTGTATTTTACGCATAGTCCGGCTTTGGGTACCACACGAATGTGGACCATTCCCGAGCCCGGCGCCTGGATGCTGCTGCTGTCGGCATTGGCCGCGGGGGCGCTGCTACGCAGGCGGCGCACCCGTTAGGCAGCGGAAAACAATAAGCGACTAGGAGCTGCACACGTAGGATAGGCATCCTGCCTGTCAATTGTGGGATAGGCATCTTGCCTGTCAGGATACAAGTGAAGCACGCTGGTACACAGCCAGTCTATGGTAATTATGGAGTGCAGTGGAATGGATTGACAGGCTGGAAGCCTATCCCACGGAAAGATGACAGGCTGGAAGCCTATCCCACGGAAAGATGACAGGCTGGAAGCCTATCCCACGACGAAATCGAGACGAACGTGAAGCATACCGACCTGGAGACTTGCACCACACGAATGCCAACTCGGCCCGCCGATGCCGGCGCGCTGCCGGTGCCGCGCGGCGACGGGAAGGCGCTGCGCATCGACGCTGGCGACGGCCGCGGCCGGGCGCCGGCCATCCGCGAAATCCTGGTCGTGCATCACAGCCATTTCGACCTGGGCTATACGCATAGCCAGCCGGTGGCCGAGCAGTTGCAGCGCGAGTTCATCGACGAGGCGCTCGATATGTTGCAGCACACTGAGCGATGGCCGGCCGAATCGGCCCCGAAATGGACGTGCGAGGCCACCTGGCCGGTGCTCCAGTGGCTTCGCACGGCCGGCGCCGAGCGGGAGGCCGCGTTCCGGCGGTTCCTGGAGCAAGGGCGACTGGCCGTCGGCGGCTGGCTGTGCTCGACCACGCCGCTGTGCACCGCCGAGCAACTTGCCGAACAGCTCTATCCCATGCGGCGGCTGCGCGAGCGGTTCGGTCTGCCCATCCGCTTCGCGATGCAGCACGACGTCACCGGCCTGCCTTGGCCAGCGGTCGACCTGATGCTCGACGCCGGCATCGAGCTGTTCCTGATGGCCACGAACGCGCACCTGGGCGGCAAGATATCGCCTTACCCCGGGCCGTTTCGTTGGGTGGGACCCTCGGGCCGCGGGCTGCTGACGTTCAATGGGCAGCACTACAGCATGTTCGACCAGCTTCTGTACGCGTGGGACGGCCACCTGGCCGCCATGCAACGCGGCTGGGAGGAGTGCCGGGCGCTGCTCGACGAGGGCGGGTATCCCCACGATTTCCTCTATCTGACCGCCACGCACCCGCCCTACGCCTGGGACAATTCGCCGCCGAACCTGTGTACCGCCCGGCTCATCCGCCAATGGAACGAGGCCGGCCGGGAGCCGGTGATCCGGTACGTCACCCCCCTGGACCTGATCGAGCGGCTGCGGCGCGTTCCCGAGGAACGGATCGAGGCCCGCGCCGGCGACTGGACCGATTATTGGAACTTCGGCTGCGGCAGCACGGCGGTGGAAACGCAGGCATTCCGCCACGCGCAAAGGGAACTCTTCACGGCCGACCTGATCCGCCCGGTCCTCGACTGCGGCCGGACGGCCGCCCGGCGCGTGCGCGAACGGGCCTGCGACAACGCGCACCTGTTTGCCGAGCACACCTGGGGCGCCGATCGCTCGATGGAGGCCGACTGCCCTCACGTGCGCGCGCAGCACGCACTGAAGAAGCAATACGCCTACCAGGCCGATGAAACGGCGCGGTACCTGGCCATCGACGCGTTGGAGCAGCTTTCCGGCAACCCGCGAATCGCCTACGGTCCGGTAGGCGGCGTGCTGGTGGTGAACCCCGGCCCGGCGGAATACGACGGCCCGGTGGCCGTGCCTGCCGAGTGGGAGCGGTCGGAGAAGCGGATTCGGGCGGGCCGCTTCCGGCACGCGGCCGCGCGCGAGGCGGCCGACGCGGCGCCGCTGCGCGGGCCGCTGCGCGTGCCGCTGCGCGTGCCGGCCTACGGGTGGACCGTCGTACCGCTCGACCGGCTCGCGCCCTACGCGCCGGCCGAGCCGGTGCGTGTCGGCGAACAGCCGGACGACGACTCGCCGCGAGACTTGGACGGGCTGGTCGTGCGGCGGCGCGAGGGGTTCGGGTGGATCGAGTCGCCCTACCACCGGCTCCGGTATCACCTGGCCACCGGCCGCATCGTCTCGCTGGTCGACAAGACAACCGGTTGGGAAGTGCTCGACACCGACAGCGACTACACGCTGCTGGAATACGTCCGCGAGCGGCCCGACCCGCTCATCGACGGCCGCCGCGACGCTTTCTACGAGCGCGACCTGCGGCGGGAGAAGTTCAACCGCACGTGCTGGAAGCCCGGCTGGCGGGCCGTGTACGAACGGCCGGCGCGGCCGATCGAGCATCGGGTCGAGGCCTCGCCCGCCGCGGCCACACTGGTGCTGCGGCTGGAGGCGCCGGGGACCGCGGGGCTGCTGCAGCGCATCACTCTGCACGCGCACACCCCGCGCATCGACTTCGACGCAACCCTCGACAAACCCGACATTCGCGAGCCCGAGGCAACCTACTTCGTCCTGCCGCTGAACCTGGCCGAGGGTTGGCGGGCGCACTTCGACACGGCGGGCATGCCGGTCGAGTGGGACCGGGAGCAGCTCGACGGCAGTTGCCGCGGCTGGGTCACGTGCGAGCGGCTGGCCGCCATGCAGGACGAGCGCCATGGCCTGACCTTGTTGACGCCGGACGCGCCGATGGTGCAGTTCGGCGGGTTCAACTTCGGCCGCTGCATTACGGAAAACGCCCGCCCGGCCCGGCCGAAGCTGCTCGCCTGGCCGCTGAACAACTACTGGAACACCAATTTTCCGGCATCGCAGCCGGGGAGAATTTGCCTGCGTTACGGCCTGCTGACGCACGGGGCCCTCGGCGCGGTCGAGTTGGCCGAACGGGCGCTGGCCGCCGACACGCCGGTCTGCGTCCACCCGGTCCTTGGCGAAGCCGCGCCCCGTACCGGCCGGCTTGTAAACCTCGACGCGGAGCACGTCCGCCTGTTGCACGCGAAGCCGGCCGAGGACGGCCGGGGCGCGATCGTTCGTCTGATCAGCTTTCGCGACGAGCCGGTCGTGGTGAACGTGGGCATCGGCGGCCGGCCCGCGCGCACCGCGCACCTTTGCAGTACCCTGGAGGACGACATCCAGCCCTTGGCAATCCGCGACGCGCGAGCCCAGGTGCTACTACCCTCGCGCCAGATTGTTACGATACGTCTCGACGTGGGATAGGTACCCGTGGGATAGGCATCTTGCCTGTCAAGAAGTGGGATAGGCTTCCAGCCTGTCAAGAAGTGGGATAGGCTTCCAGCCTGTCAAGAAGTGGGATAGGCTTCCAGCCTGAAGATACCAATGAAGCACGCGGCATACTGAGGGGGTTTATGGTAATATGGTGTGGAGTGGAATTGACAGGCTGGAAGCCTATCCCACGGGTGATGGAATTGACAGGCAGGAAGCCTATCCCACGTGTTTGGAGGAGAGAGATATGCAGACGGATGGGATGTTCCGGCGGCGGCAATTGCCTCATTGGGACGTGGAGGGAAAGCCGGTCTTTATCACGGCGTGCCTGGCCGGCAGCATTCCTGCAAAAGGCATGGAACGGCTCCGACAATATCGCCTTGAACTCGATGCACGGCCGTGTCCGGGGCATCTGTCGGAAAAGCAGTGGGAACACAACAAGTCGAAACTGGTATTCGCGCTGGTGGACGATATGCTCGACCATCAAAGTGCGGTCCGCCACCTTGCCGATGACCGGCAAGCGGAAATCGTGCACAATGCTGTACTGCATTTTGCCGGCGAGCGCTACACGCTTCTGGCGTTCGTGGTCATGCCCAGTCACCATCACTGGCTGTTTCTCCCCGATGAAGCGTGGTCGCGCCAAGTGGCGGCCAGGGGACGTGGAACCGGTCAACCGCGAACACCGCGCGAAATTATTTCGCACAGTGTCCAGAGTTACACGGCCACAATGTGCAATCGCATCCGCGGCGCGTCAGGCAGGTATTGGCAGGGGGAAACATTCGATCATTGGGCACGCGACGAGGCTGAAATGTATCGAATTATCGACTATATCGAACACAATCCGGTAAAAGCCGGGCTGGTGGAGCAGCCGGAACACTGGCAATGGTCGTCGGCGCGGCTGCGCGCCGGCACGGGCATGAAACCCGGAGATCCGATTGTCAAACCGGCAGAATAGGCACCGCACAAAGTGGGATAGGCATCCTGCCTGTCAAGAAGTGGGATAGGCTTCCTGCCTGTCAAGAAGTGGCATAGGCTTTCAGCCTGTCGGGAGTTTTGGCCTTTTTTGGGGAGACAAGAGAATGAGGAAAATCGAACCAATCAATGAATTGACAGGCTGGAAGCCTATCCCGCGGGTGATGGAATTGACAGGCAGGATGCCTATCCCACTGCTGGTGTTCGTTGGGCTGCTGGTGGGTAGCTTGGCCTGGGCGGCGGAACCGGTCGCGTTGCCGGATGCGGCGTTGGCTGTCGTCTCGCGGCACCAGAGCGTGTTCGACGGGCCGCCGCGGGGGACGCCGTCCAATGCGGCCATCGACGCGCCGCTGTTGGGCAACGGTTACATGCTGGCCGCCCTGGCCGGCACGGGCGGCGCGCCTGAGTTCTGGCTAACGACGAACGATTTCTGGCTGCTGAAGCATGGCTACCGCGTCGGCGGCCCGAGGCCGTTCGGCCGGCTGGCGATTCGCTTTCCCGACCTCGAGGGCGCCACGTGGAAGGCCGAGCAGGATTTGGCCACGGCCGTCACGACACTTCGCATGGAGAAGAACGGCGCCGCGGCCACCGTACGCAGTTGGGTGGCCGCCACCGAAAACCTGCTGGTCGTGGAGCTGGCGGCCGAAGGGCGCCCGCTGGCCGGGCAAGTCGAACTGATGCCCGCCGGAGCAGCGGCCCGCGGCGGGGAACCCGCCCGGCCGGTCAACCTCGGGCGCGAGCAGTACGGGGGCGGCCGGTGGTACCTGGACGGACTGCTCGACGACGTGCAAGTGTTCGACCGCGCCCTTTCGGCCGACGAGGTGAAAAGCCTTGCCGCCGGCCGCCGCGTGGCGGAAGGGCTCAGCCGGCATTGGGCGTTCGACGAGCCGGAGGGGGACGCGGCCCGGGACGGCGCCGGCCAGGAAGCGCACGGCACGATTCGCGGCGCCGAGCGGGTCGAGGGCGCCCGCGGCCGGGCGCTGAAGCTCGACGGCCGTGCAGCATTCGTCGAGTGCCCGCCCATGGCCGTGCCCCGGGAGTTCACCATCACCGCAAGTGTGCAACTTCGCAGTCATGCGCCCGCCGGGCACGCGCAGTACGTCTTCAGCATGGGCGAGTGGAACCAGGGATGCAGCCTGGGGATCTCGCAGGACCGGCTGCGTTTGGCCGTCGGCGGCGCCTACGTACAAAGCGCCGCCCCCGTGCCCTTGGACCGCTGGGTCCGGCTGACGGGCACGTTCGACGGCCGGCAGATGCGCATCTACATCGACGGTGAGGACGCGGGCGCCAAGTCCGACGGCTCGCCGGCTGCCGACGCGCTGGTCGAGACGATGCCCTGGGGCCTGCGCGGTGCGCGCCGCTTCACCGGCGGTGTGGACATCCCGTCGGGCGTCGCCTGCGCGGTCCGATTGCTGGACGTGCGCGACACCCGTTTCAGCCTGGAACCGGGCAAGCCGCTGGTGCTGGTCGCGGCCATGGAGAGCCGGTTCAAAGACGCCGAGTACCTCGACGCGGTCACCAATCGCATCGAGCAGTTCGGCCCGGAAGAGATCGAGCCGTTGCGGGCGAAGCATGAAGCCTGGTGGCGGGATTTCTGGGGCCGGTCGATGGTCGATATTGGCGATCCGGTCATCGAGCAGCGCTATTATCTGTCGCAGTACGTGATGGCCAGTTGCAGCCGCGACCCGCGATTCCCGCCGAACATCTTCGGCTGGGTCACCACCGACTCCCCCGGTTGGCAGGGCGATTATCACCTGAACTACAACCACATGGCGCCCTTTTATGGGCTGTACTCCTCGAATCACCTGGAGCAGGCGGTTCCGTACCACGCGCCGCTGCTGGACTTCATGGAGCGGGGCCGCTTCTACGCCGAGAGCATCCTGGGCATTCGCGGCGTGTATTTCCCCGTGGGCATCGGGCCGCTGGGCATCGAGACCACCCGGCACATCGGCAGCACAAGACGCGATGCCCGCGTGGAGGACGAAGGATACTTCCACGGCCAGAAGAGCAACGCCGCGTACTGCCTGGTGAACGTGGCCATGCACTGGCACGCCACGTACGATCCCGATTACGGCCGCGAAGTGTATCCGCTGGTCCCGGCCGTGGCCGTTACCCGCAATGGGAAGGAGGCCGGAGTCGTTTCAGGCGAGCGCATCGTCTTGAAGACATCGGCCGGCGAGACCATCACATTAACCCGCGTGCCATAACCGTGGGATAGGCATCCTGCCTGTCAACGTGAAAGGCATCCTGCCTGTCAACCGTGGGATAGGCATCCTGCCTGTCATTTAAGCTTCATATTGGAAGACCGAAGACTGAACACGAGACAATCAATGGCATTTCACAGGCTGGAAGCCTATCCCACGAATTTGACAGGCTGGAAGCCTATCCCACGAATTTGACAGGCTGGAAGCCTATCCCACGAATTTGGCAGGCTGGAAGCCTATCCCATGAATTTGGCAGGCTGGAAGCCTATCCCACGAATTTCACAGGCTGGAAGCCTATCCCACGAATTTGACAGGCTGGAAGCCTATCCCACATTGCAGTTGAGAGCTTGATGACGGGGCGAGAACGGGTACGAGCGGCGTTGACGTTTTCCGGGCCTGACCGCGCGCCGCGCGACGTCTGGCCGCTGCCGGCCATGCACCTGTTCCACCAGGACGCCGTCGACGCGGTCGAGGCCGAATACCCCATGGACATGGCATGGTGCCCGCTGTCGAAGGACAACGGGGCCGGCGGGCTGGAACACCTGCGGGCGCCGGGCCGCTACACGGACGACTGGGGCTGCGTCTGGCACGTCGGCGAGCCCGGGGTCATCGGCGAAGTGAAGCAGCCGCTGCTGGAGAACTGGTCGGGCTTGGCCGCGTTCCAGCCTCCCTGGCATCTGCTTGACCGGCGCAGCATGGACGACGCCAACCTCTACTGCGACGCGAGCGACCGCTTCATGCTGTCGGGAATGGCGGCCCAGCCGTTCGAGCGGTTGCAGTTCCTGCGCGGAAGCGAGGCCTTATACGCCGATATCGCCTACGGTACGGCGGAGCTTCGCCGATTGCTGGAGAGGGGGCACGAGTACTTCCTCCGCGACGTCGAAAGCTGGTGCCGGTCGAACGTCGACGGCGTCTTCTTTCAGGACGACTGGGGGAGCAATCGCGGGCCGCTCATTGCACCGGACGCCTGGCGGGCCTTGTTCAAACCCCTGTACCGGGACTACTGTGATCGGATCCGCGCCGCCGGCAAGTTCGCCATGTTCCACAGCGACGGGCACATCGCGGCGATTGTCGACGACCTCGTCGAAATCGGCGTCGATGCCCTCAATGCCCAGTTGTTCTGCATGGACATCGAGCAACTGGCCGGGCAGCACCGGGGCAGGATCACGTTTTGGGGCGAAATCGACCGGCAGCACGTGCTGGCCTTCGGCACCGCCGCCGACGTGGAAGCCGCCGTGCGGCGAGTTCGCCGCGCGCTGGACGACGGCGCCGGCGGCGTCATTGCCCAGTGCGCTTGGGGACCGGACAACCCGGTCGAGAATATCCGGGCCGTCTATCGCGCATGGAGTGAACCGCAGGGATGAACCACCAAGAACGCGTGCTGACCGCCATCGGCCATCGGGAGCCCGACCGCGTGCCCAAGGGCGAACTGATGGTTGAGGGCCGACTGGTCGAGGCCCTGCTGGGGGAGGAGCAGGCGCGCTCGCTGGCGCCGTTCCCGCGGGAACTGGCGGTGCGCGAACTGCTCGGCATGGACCTGGTCCACGTTCACGAGTTCCCCATGGAGCAGGTCGGACAAAGCAACAGGGGCAACCCAATCTATCGCAGCGTGCTGGGCGATGAGCACGAGATGACCGAGGGCAGCTCCCGGCTCATCCGGCCGGCCCTGGCCGATATTGCCGACGCCGCGAGCTACCCCGTGCCCGACGTCGCCACGGCCACCACGCGCAAACTCGACTGGTTCCGCGACCACAGCGACCTCTTTCTGATGTGCCAGATCGGTGGGCCGGTCAGTTCGTTGGACTGGATGCTCGGCACCGAGGATTACCTCGTTTACTGCGCCGGCGATCCCGCCGCCGTCCGATGCCTGGCGGAGAAGGTCATGGAGTTCGAAATTGCCCGGGCCAGGCTGTTCCTCGACCACGGCGCACAGGCCATCCTGATAGCCGACGACATCGCCTACAACCGCGGGCTGTTCCTCCCGCCCCGGCTGATGGAACAGTTGGCCTACCCCTTCTATCGCGACGCCATTCGCGAAATCAAGGCCCACCGCGACGTGCCGGTCCTCCTGCACTCCGACGGCGACCTCCGGGCGGCACTGCCGCACATTGTCGAGTGCGGGTTCGACGGCGTGCAGTCGCTCCAGCCGAGCGCGGGCATGGACATCGAGGAGGTCAAACGCCGCTATGGCGACGCCCTTTGCCTGATGGGCAACCTCGACCTGGACCGGCTGATGCCGTTCGGCACGCCGGAGGAAGTCGCCGCGGAGGGGCGCCGGCTTTGCGAGACGATCGGCCCGGGCGGCGGCTTCATCCTGAGCACCTGCAACATCCTGATCGACGCGGTGCCACCGGAGAACGCTCTGGCCATGTACCGCGCGGCCGAGCAATACGGAGTATACTGAACACGATGCATCCTCTCGACCTCGCGGTTTTGATCGGGTACTTTGCCATTACCGTCGCCGCGGGCTTCTGGTTCACGCGGGCGTCGGCGCGAGGGCTGCGCTCCTACTTCCTGGGCGAGAACAAGAACAAGTGGTGGATGCTGGCCTGCTCCGGCGCCGCGACGAACTACTCGGTCGACGGCACCGTGTGGCTGATTTCGATGCTCATGGTGCTGGGCATGGCCTCCTGGTGGACCACGCTGGTGTGGTGGATGCCCAACCCCGTCGTGCTGATGGCCTTTTCGGCCATCTGGATACGCCGCACCGGCGCCATGACCGCCGCCGACTTGAACACGGTGCGTTTCGGGACCGACCGGGGCGCGCAGGCGGCTCGCGTCGGTTTTGCGCTGCTGATCACCACGTTCAGCGTGGCGCAACTTTGCATGTCGTACGTAGTCCTGCACAAGTTCGCCGTCATTTTCGGTTTCGACGGCCAGTTGACCCTCGGCCGGCTAACGCTGGCCGGCGGCCATGCCGCGCCGCTGCTGATCGTCGGCGCGACGGGCCTGTACGTGCTTTTTGGCGGTTTCCGCGGCGTCGTGCTCACCGACTTCATCCAGAACGTGCTGCTGGTGGTCGTGTCGTTCGTCATCGGCTGGATTTGCTTCCAGCAATACGACGCCGGCACGCTGCACGCCGCGCTCAGTCACGCGGACGTGACGGCCGAATACTGGAAGTCGCTTGCCTACAAGCCCAGTCCCGACCTGGGCGTATTCGCCGAATCGGCCTATGCCGACTGGCACGACTTCGCCGGCGCCGCGCTGGCCTATTCGGTGGTGGGGCTGATCGGCTGCTTCGGCGGTGCGGGCGGGCGCTACGGCGAACAGCGCTACCTGGCCGCGCAGAACGGCCGGCAGGCGGCCTGGCAGGCTGCCCTGTGGCAGGTGGTGGCCCTGCCCCGCTGGGTCATCGTGGCCGGCCTGGCCATGCTCGGTTTCGTCTATTTCCGCGACGCGGCCGTCACCGGCGCCGACCCCGACTCCGTGCTGCCCCTGTTCACCATCTCGAACCTTCTGGCGCCGGGCGTTCGGGGGCTCGTGCTGGCCACGCTGGCGGCCGCCTTCATGTCGACCTTCAGCAGCGAGGTGAACGCGGCGGCGTCCATCATCGTCCACGACCTGTGGCAGCCGCTCTTTCGGGCCGACCGAGAGAACGCGCCGGGCAACATGGCCGCCAGCTACGCCGCTACGTTTCTGCTGGTCGTCGGGAGCATGGTTTGCGGATATCTGTTTGTGGAGAACAGCTCGCTCAACGCCCTGTGGACCTGGATGCTCGGCGGGCTGGTCACCTGCATTGTCGTCCCGCTGGCGCTGCGCTGGTACTGGGGGCGCATGAACGGCTGGGGGTTCGCCGCCGGCTGCGTGGTGGGGCTCGTGCCGTCCCTGGCCATGCTCAGCAAGCAATTCACCCCGCCGGAGACGTGGGTTCACTCCATCCCCAACGCCACGCTCACCTATTCCATTCTGCTGCTTTCACTGGCGGCGTGCATCGTCGTGTCGTACGTGACGCGGCCCGTTGAGGCCCGGCACATCGACGGGTTCTACCGCCGCGTGCGGCCTTTCGGGCTTTGGGGGAGCGTTCGCCGCCGTGCCCTGGCGTCCGGCGAACCGGCCAACGCACCGCTGAAGCTGCGTTTCATTCCGATCAACCTCGTGCTGGGGCTGGTGGCCACCTATGCGCTGTACATGACGCCCGTGTACTTCATGGGCCGGTGGTTTACCGAGGCGGCCATCGCGGGCGGCATCTTCCTCGCCTGCGCCGCCGTGCTGTACTTCACCTGGCTGCGCACGCTGCCGGAAGAGTGAGTGGGATAGGCTTCCAGCCTGTCAGGTGTAAGTAGGATAGGCTTCCAGCCTGTCAGGTGTAAGTAGGATAGGCTTCCAGCCTGTCATCGTGCTTCACTCAGCTTCCTGACAGGCTGGAAGCCTATCCCACGTAGCTGGCCCTTCCGCCGCGCGCCGGCGACGGTAAACTGACGGCATGACCGGTTCGCCCTTACGCCCGTGGATGACCCTGGTGCTTCGCATTGCCGGCTATTGGAACCTGCTGGCGGGGCTGAGCATGATCCTGTTTTACCACGAGGGGTTTGAGGCCCTCGGCGCGACGAAGCCCAGCCCGGCGCTGTCGATCCAGGTGCTGGGGGTTCTTGTTGCCCTTTTCGGGTGGGGCTATCACCTCGTGGCGGCCGAGCCGGTGCGCAACCGCAACCTGCTGATGCTGGGGTTCTGGAGCAAGGCGGCGGCCACGCTGTTCTCGGCGGCGTATATCGCGCTGGGCCGGCTGCCGTGGTGGTTCACGC
>PWXP01000473.1 GCA_003561895.1 Planctomycetaceae bacterium
CACGCGCCGCTTCTCGGCGCCGGTGAGGTTCACCCGCGGCGTGCCCTCCTCATCCGGATGGCCGTCGAGCAGCAGGTCGGCCAGGCGGCTGGCCGGCGAGCCCCACGCCCGGGGTGTGATCTCCAGGATGTTCGGTTCCGAACCGTTATAGGTGGATATCCAGGAGGTGTACGGGTTGCGGAAGTGCTCCTGCCGCGCGCCGCCGACGCCCGCGTTCTCCGCCGGGGTATCCTGCCGGGCGAGGATTTCGTAGGAGACGTTGAAGAAGTCGGTCCCGTCGCCGGAAAGGTCCACCCCGCCGCTGGGCGTGCGCGCGTTGTGGCACTCGGCGCAGTGCCGGTCGAGCACGGGCTGTACGATGCCGCGGTAGCTGAAGCCGTCGAGCCCCCACTCGGGCGGCTCGAGCGGCTGGGGTGGCCGGCTGAAAGCCGCCGGCAGCGCGGCACCCGGCGGGGCCGACGACCGCTCCTCGTGGCAGCCGATGCAGCTTTGCGTCTCGCCCGGCATCAGGTGCGTGAAGCTGCGCATCCGCTGCACCGCCCGGCCCTCGCGGTCGAGCGCCATGAAATAGATGGGCCGTCCGGCGGGCACTTCGAACGCGGCCGATCCGTCCGGCTCGACCGGCACCTCGCCCCACACCCGCTTCGGCGCGTAGGTGGCCCCGCACGAAACCACCGGGAACTGGAACCCGAACGCCCGCAGGTCCGGGTGGATCTCCACCGGTTTGGCGATTTCCTCGACCACGCGCACCGCGGCCACCTCGCCCCGGGCCACGTAGGGTTCGAGCCCCTGATATACATCTTGCAGGTATACCACGGCGGTCGGGGGCCGGTCCGGCGCCGGTTTGCCGACGCCCGGGTGGCCCAGCACCGGCGGCACCGGCGTGGGCCGGATCGGCTGCGGATTGTAGAAGCCCATGCCGCCCCGCGCCGCCAGCAGCGCGGCCTGCTCGGTGCCTGCGTAGTCGCGTACCAGGATCGAACCGTTGTGCGAGACGATGAAGTAGTTTTCGTCGAGGGGGAACGGGTTTTCGTACGGGCCGCGCACGTGGTTGCCGTTGCCCCGGTCGACCCGGCCGATGTTCACTTCGGGCGTGAGGTTGAGGATCGCCTCCTGGGCGTTCACGCCGTAGCGGCGGTCGATGACGCCCACCCCACCCCGGGCCGGGCCGTTGTGCGCCGTCAGCAGGCACAGCACCTTGTCGGTGCCCGTCAGGGAGCGGGCCTCCATGAACGTGGCCGGGCTGAGCACGCGGTTGCCGTAGTACACTTGCAATCCCGTCCCGTCAGGTCGGATGGTCCACAGGCTTTGGATGGGGATAGCCGGCCGGTCGACGTATTCCCACCGGCCGAACATGATCCGCCCGTCACTGAGCACCGTCGGCGTGAAATCGTTCAGGTAATTGGCCGACAGCCGGACCACGTTCGCGCCGTCGCGGTCCATCCGGTACAGCACGCCCACCGGCGAGTTCCAGCAGTAGGCGTAGGCGGCGGTTCGGGTGGAAAGGAAGGCGATCCCGCCGTCGGGCAGCCAGCAGGGGTTGAAGTTGTAGTGGTCGCCCTCGGTCAACTGCACCAGGCCGGTGCCGTCGACGTTCATGCGGTAGATGTGATAGGTTTCCGGCTCGCTGCGGCGCCAACTGAACAGCACCTCCGTGCCGTCGTACGAGACGGCCAGATCGAGCAACTGCCCCTGCTCCGCATCGAACAGCTTTTCCAACTCTCCGCCGGCGCGCCATCGGTACAGGGCGCCGCCCGGGCGAAAGTCTTCGTTGTGGTAGGTGTACACGTGCGACGGGCGCAGGGCCTGCCGCTCGATCAACAGGAGGCTGTCGAAGCCGAGTTCCCCGGAGCCGACCTTGCCGGCCAGTTCCTCCGACTCCTCAATGCCCGCGACGCCGCCCGGCGTGATGAACCGGCCCAGGGCGGCCTGCTCCGGCGGGGCGGCGAAGATACGAATTTCCGAGGCGCCGGGGTTCGGCCCCCCGTCGGCCATGGTGAACTTCAGGGTGAGCGTGCCAGTGCCGACCGGCTGCGGCAGGGTGATTCGCTGCGGACCGTGGCCGGGCCGCAACTCGGCTTTCGCCACGGGGGCCTCCTGCGGGTCCGTGTAGACCTCCACCTCCAGGAAGTTTTCATCCCACAGCCACGCGGTGCGGCCGTAATAGACGATCTCGCCCACCGTCACCGGTTCCGGCCACGTGTACGTGAGCGTGGCCCCGGCGGCCTGGGCTTGGGGAATGCACCAGGCGTTGCCCAAATCGTCGCGCGAGCCGGCCTCCGGAATGCGGCCGCCGGCGGTGAACTGCCCGCGGTACTGGTCGCTGTGCCGGCCGCTTTCGGTTATCGCTGCGTCGGGGGCCAGATTCCGCCCTGCCGCTGCGGTTGCGGCGAGAGGCCCGGCGGCCAGGAGCGCCACGAGGCAGGCCGCCGTGGTCTTCGCTGTTGATGTGCCGTCACGCATGGTCTTCAGGCCTCCATGAAGGGTTGAAGCTACCGTCCCCGCCCCGGTCCGTTGCCGGCGCGGGGGCACCGCCGCCCGCAACTCCTCCTCAGCCTAATGCGGGGGGCCCGCCTTGTCAATCCGGACCCGGCACGATGCGCGGCAGCGCGATGCGCCACCCGACGGTCACAGTTGTGTACCGCCACGTCCACCTCGTCGTCGACGCCAATGCCCGTTGCGCTGAAGGCACCGGATATTGGCGCAGGCTGAGGCGCCGAAATACTGGAGCCACTCAATAGATGCGCGTGGCCGGGTGGCCCCGGGTGATTGCTCACCCGGGGCCACCCGGCCCGGCCTCCAGTGAGGAGCCATCTCGCAGCCCGGCGGGAGATCGTGTAGAATGCACCGGGTCGATCGTCGTATTGCAGAGGAGCTATTATGGGACTGCGATTCTTCCGCCGGATACGAGTAGCGCCGGGGGTGACGTTGAACCTGAGCAAGTCGGGCGGATCGCTGTCGTTCGGCCCTCGCGGAGCGAAAATGACGGTGGGCCCGCGGGGCGTTCGCCGCACGGCGGGCATTCCCGGCACCGGCGTTTACCATACGACCCACAGCGGCTACGGCGGGGCAACGAAGCGCCGCACGTCGGGCCGGCAGGCGAGGGCCGCCCCGCCCATCCCCGCGACTCGCCCCGAGGATCGGCTCTCGCTGGGGTTCTTCAAGCGGTTGTTCACTCCGAAGGGGGAGGAGCACTTTGTGGACGGGATGCGCCAATTCGTCATGTCGCACGAGGCGGCGGCGCTGCGGCATTTCGCCCAGGCGACGCACATCGCCGACGCCGCCTTCATGGCCGGCATTCTGAGCTTGAAGCGAAAGAACTTCAACGACGCCGAACGGTTCCTCAAGGCGGCCCGATCGCAGCGGGCCTCGTTGGGCCGCCACTTCCAGAAATACGGCGTCGCGGCGTCGGCCGCCCTGGCCATCACCGAGGAGTTTACGACGCTGGTGGCCGCCGACGTGCGGGGGGTCCTGCTCGCCCTGACCGAAGCTTACCAGCACCAAGGGCAGTGGAAGGAAGCGGTCGGGCCGCTCCGGCAGCTCCACCGCCGCGACCCCGACGACCTCGTCGTCCGCTTGTCGCTGGCAGAGTTGGCGGTCGAAGAATCGGGCACCAAGAAATCGTGCCAAACGGCGGTCGAGTTGGCGGCGGGAATCGACAACGAATCGGCCCTGCATGCCGCACTGCTGTTGTACAAGGGCATGGCCCTGCGCCGGCTGAAGCTGTTGACTGCCGCCCGCGACACCCTCACGGCCGCTCTGCGCCGCACGAAGGACCGGCCCGACGAACTGCTCCGTGCCATCCGCTACGAGCGGGCGCTGGTGTACGACGCCTTGGGGCAGGCAAAACGGGCGCGCAGCGAGTGGGGACGAGTTTATGCCGAAGCGCCGGACTTCGAGGACGTAGCCGCCCGACTGGGGTTCGGCTAAACCGGCAATTTTCAACTATCCGACCACGCCCTTCGCTTGGGCTCAGCCGCGCCAATTGTACGTGCGTTCCAGGGCGCGGCAGACCGCCCCGGTGAGCGTGCTCAGCGAAACCGGCTTTGCCAAGACCGAAAACGCCTGCTCGCGGCGCGCTTGCTCGACAATGGCGGGGTCGAGTTCCCCCGACATAAGGATGCACGGCAACAGGGCCTTGAACTCCTTGACCAGTCGCAAAGTTTCCAGGCCGGTCAGCTTGGGCATGTACATGTCGAGCAGGACAACATGCACCTCGGCCGTTCGGACGATTCGCAGGGCCTCCTCACCATCGCCCGCCAGAAGGGTACGAAACCCCCTTGGCTGGAACGCCTCGCGTAAGGCCTCGCGGAAGCCCGTGTCGTCGTCGGTAATCAGTAGGGACGGTGCCTCGAGGGCCATGGCAGGAATCTCAAGCCGTTGTTGACCGAACTACTCCGCACGCAACTCCGATGCCACCGGCGTGGGCGCCGTCCGACGTGGG
>PWXP01000421.1 GCA_003561895.1 Planctomycetaceae bacterium
TGAACCGGCAGAAGACGATGGGGTTGTGGCCGTTCTTCACGAACTTCTTGATCAGCGTGACGGCCTTTTGGAGCTTGGCGTCGGGAGGGCCGGCCAGCTTCTCGGCCTCCTTGGCGAAGGCGCGCAGCCGGCGGCTCGTGCTGCTTTGCTCCTCGTCGGACGGGTCGGCGCCGGGAGTGAGATCGAACACCTCGGAGATTTCCAGTTCGTCCTGGTCGAGGACGGCCCGCCGGCCGATCTCCTCGACCTCCTCTTCCGTTTCCGCCTCGGCCGTGACGGCCCGATTACGGAGCGTCGCGGCCGCGGCGGCGGGACTGGAGGCCATCGCCCGCAGCAGCGCCAGGGCCGACCACCACCGGACCCGGCGGTTGCGGCCGGTGCCCGACTCGTCGGCCACCATCTCGCCGGCGAACCGGAGCACCTTGTCGAACAGGGCGCGGTACTCGGGGCTGAGTTGATAGCTGTCTTCGGCGTCCTCGCGCTGGGGAAAGGTGGTGCCCGTGCCCAGGTAGTCGCGGATGTTGCCCCGCAGCCGCTGGACGAGGTGCCGGGCCAGTTCCTTGCGGACGGACGCTCGGGCATCGCTCTCCAGGTCCATCGGCAGGTCGGCGAACTTCGGGTCGAGCAGCGAGAGCAGCGAGCGGAACGCTTCTTCGTTGCCCGAGTGGGGCGCGGCCGTGACCAGCACCAGGTGGCGGTCCGCATCGGCCGCAATGTCGCGGATCAGCTCGAAGCGGGCCTGGCGCGAGCGGCCCACCCCGCCGGCCAACGTGCAGGTGTGGGCCTCGTCGACGATAACCAACTCCGGGCAGGCGCGAATGAAGTCGTCGCGGCGGCGTGGCGACTTGATGAAGTCGGTCGAGACGATCACGTGGCGGTGGCGGTCGAACAGCGACTCGTTCGGCAGGCAGTGCCGCTCCAGCCGCTGGACCGTCGAGGTGAGCACCAGTTCCGCCACGACATGGAACTTCTGCTCGAGTTCCCGCTGCCACTGCTCGGCCAGGTGCGGCGGGCACAGCACGGCAAGCCGGCCGACCTCGCCGCGTTCGAGAAGCTCCTTGGCCACCAGGCAGGTCTCGATCGTCTTGCCGATGCCCACGTCGTCGCCGATCAGCAGCCGCACCGGGTCCAGCCGCAGGGCCATCAGCAAGGGCACGAGTTGGTACGGGCGCGGCTCGACGGCCAGCTTCGCGAAGCTGCGGAAAGGCCCGGCCGCGGCGCGGGTGGAAATTCGGGCCGCGTCGCGGAGCAGCCGGCAGGCGTGGTAGTCGCCGGGCGACTGCCAATCGGGCGGCGGGAAGGTCGACGAGGCGATGTCCTCGATGTCCGTGCAAATGCCCACCACCTCGTCGTCGAGCCCTCCGATCGGGCGGACCATCAGCAGCTCGGCGGTCGAGTCGGGCAGGACGACCCATTCCCGACCTCGCACCTTCACCAGGTTGCCCGGTTCGAAGTCTACCTGCATGTCAGCTCGTCCTCCTGCCAAAGATGTCGGGGTATCGGTCGAAGATGGCGTTCCAGTCGGCCGCATGGTGGAAACGGATGCTCAGGTAGCCGGCGGCCGTGAGGCGTTCGGTGATAGCGCGGTCCTCGGCCTGCTGTTCGGGCGTGTCGTGGACGGGACCGTCGACGTAGACGGCCGTGTTGGCGTCGGCGTAATAGAAGTCGGGCCGCGTTGTGCAACGGGCGATCAGGTACTGCCCGTCGCTGGGCAGCCGGAGGTTGGCGTCGGCCAGTAGCCGCAGCCAGCGGCGTTCCAGGTCCGTATCGCATCGGCGCATCAGCTCGTCGAGGTGGTCGAGGCGCCCCCGCACGCCGCCGGAGGCGTGGGCGGCGGCCCGCATGAGGGACTGGAGGATGTCGACGATCCCCTTGCGGTCGATATGCGTGTGGTCGGGCTGGTTGCCGTATTCCAACAGGCAGTCGTAGCAGGCGGCCTCGCACTCGATGCCGTTTTCGGGATCGGCGGCCAGGTCGTCGCCCGTCCGGGGGTCGAAGTGGGCGATTTCCAGCGCGGCGCGGGCCACCTCGGCCAGCGCGCGGGGCTCCTCGGCCACCTGCCGCAGCACGCCCGCGCCCCCTTCGGCCGCCTCGTAGAAGAACAGCAGCCGGCGGTCGTCGCGGCTGGGCAGGGCTTCGGCCGCCAGTTCCTCGGGCTCCAACTGGTAAAGCTGCTGGATGCCCTGCTTCAGCGCCGCCTGGAGCGACGCCATGACGGCCAGTTCGGGCAGGGCCTCGAACTGCACGGTCAGCACGTTGCGGTGGTCCTCCACGTACGGCACCACCGACTTGACCCGGGGTGAGAGCGGGTCCTCGCGGTCGGCCTCCTCGGCGGCCTTGTTGGTCGCCCAGTAGCCCCGCTCGACGTCGAGCAGGAAGCCGTGTTCGTTCGGGTTGCGGCGTTTCCGCCATCCCAGGTTGATCCGCCAGATGGTGGCCGCGTCGCCGTAGCGCATGGTGGCGATGCGCTGCTCGCCAAGCAGCACTTCCGACTTGCGGAGGTCGGCGCGGCCGTCCAAGCTTGCGAAGCGGAAGGTACTGACCACGTCGAACCCGATCCGCTGCCGCTCCTCCTCGTCGGACGTGATCCGGTCGGCCAGCTTGGCCGTGACGTTCTGCAGGCGGACCATCTCGCGAATCTGGTCGGTGGGCAGCAGGGCGCGGGCGCAGTTCTCGCAGATGTCGGGGCCCGGACCCTCAGTGACCAGATGACCGTAGCCGCACGCGGAGCAGTGCTTCATGGTGAACTGCGTCAGCTCCCGGGTTTCCTGGTCGAAGGCCAGGTTCACCTTGTGAACGCGGTAGCGGGCGCCCTCGTGGTAGATGAGCGCGCGGGGGCCGAACTCGGAGATGGCCAGGAACCGCGGGCGCGACAGGAACTCGTCGCGCCCGCGCCGGCCGCGCCGGGCCGGAATGAACGCCGAGAGCGGCAGCCGGGGGAAGTTGTAGCCCGGCAGGAAGCCCTCGCTGGCGAAGTAGCGGTAGCTGTAGAAGTCGCCCTCGAAGGCGTTCTGGGGGTCGGTCAGCAGGGCGATCTGCGACTCGGCCTGCGCCCGCAGGCGCTTGGCGCGGTCGCGGTCGGCCTGCGGGCGCGAGTGATCGCCGACGATGCGGTTCTGGATCTGGCGCTGCTGGACTGCCGCCCGGTAAAGGCTGCGCCACCGCTCGCACGCCTCGTCGAAGCTCTGGGGCACGCGGGCCAGCACGTCGTCGAGCCAATCGTCCCGGTACCAGGGCGCGTCCCTTAGTTCCGGACCGATCTGCTCCAACAAGCGCCGCGCCGATTGCAGCGACCGCAGCCGAACCGAACCGTCGTTGAGCTTCTCGACCACGTGCCTCTGAAGCGGCAGCCGGAGGTCGTCCTCGGTGACCACGAGCACCTCGGTGAGCGTTTGGCCCAGGCTCAGGTCGGCCTCGGCCAACCAAATGGCGTGGACGTGGCTTTCGACCAGGTCGCGGTTGAGCAGGTCGAGCTGGGGCGCCGTAACCGCTCCGGCGACCATGCGGCTGGGTTGGCGGAAGTAGTATTGGTCGTGGGGACTGAAGCCGGAGCAATAGGTATAGACCAGGGCGGGCTGCCCGCTGCGACCGGCCCGGCCGCTGCGCTGCGCGTAATTGGCCGGCGTGGGAGGCACGTTCCGCATGTTGACCACGTTCAGTTGCGCGATGTCGACGCCCAGTTCCATGGTCGGCGAGCAGAACAGGATGGGCAGGTCGCCCTCGCGGAATCGGCCCTCGCGCTCCATGCGCGCTTCGGCCGGCACCTGGGCGGTGTGCTCGCGGCCTTCGAGCCCCCCGCCGATTTCAGCGAACGTCTGGTAGAAGGCGACGAAGTACCGGTTCGTCTCGGGATCGTACTCGCTCTCGTGGGTGACGCGGAGCGGGTCGACCATCGGGCGGGAACCGTCGCCGGCCTTCCAGATCATCACGGAAGCGGGAATCTGGTAGCCCGGCACCTCGCCCTCCAGGCGTGGCGAACGGACCGCCTCGACCAGGCCCCACTTCTGCAGGCAGCGGAACAGGTCGATGATGATCTGCCCGGTGTCTTCGAGCCGGAGGGGCTCGCCGAGGTCGGCCAGCACGCCCGGCCGGCGGAGCAGCAGGCCGAAATTGCTCTGGGGCGATATGAACAGGTCCTCCGCCCGTTCCCGGTCGCCCCGGCTCCGCGGCCAGGCCACGCCGGCGCGGACCATATCGCGGGAGTCCTCGATCACCCAAGGATCGCACAGCCGCTGCCGGCTCTGCTCGCTGATGCGGTCCTGGTAGTTCGTATTGAGCGAATCTTCCTTGATCGTGAGGCTGCGGCGAAGGTGGTCCAGGAGCACGCGGACGACGTGCCGGCGCTGCTCCCCGGTGGCGGCCACGAGCGCGCCGTGGGCGTTCTGGTCCTGCCAGAACTGCCGGTCGCCGGCCACGTCGTCCAGCGCCAGGTAGTCGACTTCCA
>PWXP01000389.1 GCA_003561895.1 Planctomycetaceae bacterium
ATCGGCCTTCGATTTCGTATTCGCGTCGGTTGAAGCTCATTTCTCGGGTCTTCCCCCGCCCTCGTTGCTGCCGTCAGACTCCTGACGGCACCCTCTCAGTTCTCATTCGTACCACTCTCGGGGGCCCCCTGCCCCCGTTCTAGCCCGTGAACGCTTACCATTCATCAAGTGGTCGATCTCGTGCCGCAGCTTGAAGAAGCTGCCGTCGTAGTGGGCGACTGTCGTCTTGTGGCGATCGAGCCCCTTCGCCACGTCCTGGTACGCCTTGTCCGGGTCTTACCAGACCACCAGCGAGTGGTCTTCGACCTGTTTGGCGATGAGGCCGACAAGATGTTCGGTGACCACAGCCATAACATGCTTCCTACTTGCTGTCTTCGTCGGCTGTCACAGCAGCCCTTCCTGTAAGTTCCCTATGGCCTGCTCAGCGTTCACTCGCGTTACGGCCTGCACGCTCGCTGAACCGCTTAACGGTCCTTTGACATCGGAATGCCCTTGTGGCCTACGCCTATTGCACGCCACCATTTGGGCACAACATGTAGGGTACGCCTGGTAGGTCGGGTACAATATGTAGGGGTGTGCAACGCGCGTAGGCCACAAGGCGGAATGCTCCTACGACGACAATACTTCTCGCCGCTCCGACTGCTACCGGCTGGAGCGCCCCAGTTGCCGGGTGGGACTGACTCCCACTGAAAGTCGCCGCAGTTCACGGCGCAATGCATAATCCGGGTTAGCGGCAGGATGCGAGTTCCGGCCGGTGTTGCGCCGCCGGGCCGGCTTTGGGGCACTTTACAGGGCCGGCTGGGCGCGTTATAAGGGTAGAAGTGGACATAGCGGCCCCCCCCGGCGGGTGCACCGCGTCCTGTGTTTCCCCCTTTCCCCGACCAAGGAGAACTGCAATGTCAAGAGAACTGCAAGGATTCCGATGGCTCGCGATTCCGATCGCGTGCCTGCTTGCCGTAGCGTTGGCGGGCTGCCCAGCCGAGCCCCCACCGCCGGTCGAGCCGCCGGTGGACGAACCGGTCGAACCATTGGAGCCGGTTGAGCCCGAAGTGCCGCTCGAACCGGTCGAACCGCTCGAACCCGAGGAGCCGGTCGAGCCGATTGAACCCATCGAGCCCGAGGAGCCCGAGGAACCCACGGAGCCGATCGAACCCACGGAGCCGATCGAACCCACGGAGCCGATCGAGCCCATCGAACCAATCGAGCCCATGGAGCCCATCGAACCAATCGAGCCCATGGAGCCGATCGAACCTGAGGAGCCCATGGAGCCCATGGAGCCGATCGAGCCTGGGGAGCCCATGGAGCCTGAGGAGCCTGAGGAGCCTGAGGAGCCTGAGGAGCCTGTCGAGCTGGAAGAGCCCGAGGATGAGCCTGCCGTCGAGGAGCCGGTCATGGATGAGCCCGCCGCCGAAGAGCTTGGCATCGAGACAGACCCTCGGGGTCCGATTGCCCAAGCGGAACTGCTCATCGAACTGCCGGAGAAGTACAACACGCCGGACGCCCTGTGCCTGATGCCCAACGGCGACGTGATGGTGACGGTGCCGAACGTCAATGATCGCACGTCGCCGCCGTCGATGCTGCGCATCCGGCCGGACAACACGTGGGAGGAGTTCTACGAGTTCCCGAAGCATCCGGTCACCGGCGAATTGGCGTTTCCCTTCGGCGTGGCGACCGACGGGCAGGACTTGTTCGTGGCCGACCTTCAGTGGTTCGCCGACCCGGAGGATCCGGGCCACAACGCGCGGGTGCTGTGGATTCCGATGGAAAACGGTGAGCCCGGCGAGGCGAAGTCGATTATCGAGGGCCTGGTTACGGTCAACGCCGTACAGGTCCGCGACGGGTATCTGTACCTGTCCGACACGATCATGAAGCCGGGCACCGATCCGCTGATCAGCGGAGTGTTCCGCTTCCCGCTCGAAGAGGCGAAGCAGGAGACGATCCGGGTTACCCAGCCGTTGGAGGACGATCCGCACTGCATCGGGACGATCGAGACCCACAACGTGGCAATCGGTTTCGGCGCCGATGGCGTCACCTTCGACGACGACGGGAACCTGTACGTGGGCAACTACGCCGACGGCACGGTGCATAAGATCGAGTTCGACGAAGACGGCACGCCCCAGCCGCCCACCATCTTCGCGCAGGCGCCGTTTATGAAGAGCGCCGACGGCCTGATTTACGACCCGAAACGCGAGGTGATCTTCGTGGCCGACATGCTGGCTAACGCCATCCAGATGGTGTTCCTCGACGGCACGGTGCGCACCCTGGCCCAGGACCCGGCCAGCGATGGCTCCGGCGGCCGGTTGAGCGCCCCGGCCGAGGCAGTGGTGCGCGGCGATGAGTTGATCGTCTGCAACTTCGACATGGTGATCGAAGGCGGGGTGAACCAGGAGTTCGGCCCGCCGCACACCATTTCCGTCATCAAGCTGCCCGAATCGCTCCGCGACTAGACCGTGCACGGGAAGGGGACAGTCCCATTTTCGCGGCCGTAGCGGTGCGCCGACAGGATCAATGGTCCTTCGTGCCGCGAAAATTGGGACAGTCTCCCCCCGCGAACGGTTACCGGCAATGCGTACCACGAAGCCGGTGCGATGGGGCGTGATCGGTCTGGGGGATTCGGCGAAGTCCATGCCGAAACGCTGGCCGCGATGCCGGGGATCGTCCTCGAGGCGGTCTGCACCCGCCGAACGTAGCGGCTCGACGAGGTGGCGAGCGTCCAGGCAAACCGATCCACTAAGAATCGCCCAGATTGCCCAGCCTATCTAACTCGTGCCGTTCGGGGGCACGTGGCCCGCAAAACCGCTGGAATCGCTACAGTTTAACGCGCCATCGGCCGATTTCTTCGAACACCATGTGGTGTTCAACCTGCCAACAAGATGTTCCGGCGCAGCCCTCGCCGAAAACCGGCCGTCTGAGCTGTCCCCGTTGTTCGGGTGAACTGCGGCGCGAGGCGAACACTGGGCCGGGCAAGCCGGATACCGCTTCCGAGCCGGTGGCCCCACACTCCGAAACCGTCCGATTCGACCCATGGGAGGTCGACGAGCAGTTGCGGCACCTCGAACGCAAGCTGCGCGGTAGTGGCGGGCGGAGCAAGGCACAACGCCGGCGCGAGATCGCGCGGCTCGACCCCCCGCACCGGCAGGCGCCCTCCTGGCACGCAACGCCGGAAGAGGCCAAACGGAACAGACGCTCCCGCACCGCGGGCAGCCGATCCGGCGGCGCCCTGGCCTGGACGGCTCTCGCCCTGGGCACCATGGTGGTGGTCTGCGGCGCCATCCTGCTCGTCTGGGCCGTCGTCGCCGATCGCGGCGAACTGTGGACCATCGGATTGCCGGCGGCGATTATCGGGCAGGTGGTTTTGTTGGTCGGCCTGGTGCTGCAACTGGACCGGCTTTGGCGCGACAACCGCACAGCGGCCGCCAAGCTCGATCACGTGGACGTGCTGCTCGACGAGCTTCGCACCACCACCACGCTCATGGGCACCGGGGGGGCGAGCCCCGGCAGCGCATTCTACTCGCACCTGGCCGGCGGCGCCGGCCCCCAACTGCTGCTGAACGATCTCAAAGGCCAGCTCGACCTACTGGCCCTGAAGCTCACCCAGGACTCGTAGCAGGAAAAGCTGGACATCACTGATTTTTTCGAAGCTGTCCGAGGTCGGCCGGGGCCGCGGAGTGTGAACTCGAGGCCCAAACGGCGCGCCGTCCGACGGACCCAAGTTTCAGGCCCGAGCGGCCGACCGCGCTGCACACTGGTTCGTATGCCTTCAAGCTGCTCGTCCTTCAGTTCGCGATTGACCGGCGCTTCACGCTTCTAGCCCGGATTATGCACGAATGCTGCCTGTTCGTGAATAATCCGTGCTAGCGTTCCTGCTCGAGTTGTTCGCGGAGCCAGCCGGGCCGATCCGTGGTAATGCTATCGACGCCCAGATCGCGAAAGCGCCGCGCGCGTTCGCCGTCGTTGACGGTCCAGGTATGAAACTCGTATCCTTTTTCGCGCAACACCGCGACAAACGCCTCATCGACCACGTTGGTATTGGCATTGGTATTCAGCCCGTGCGCGTCGATCCGCTCGAGCGTGGCCAGCACCTGATCCGGCGTCGGTGTCCACTCCCCCGTTGTTTTGCGGCGATAATTGGTAAGCCAATAGGCCTTCACGTCGGACATAAGTCGGCGCGTTTCTGCCACGACCTCAGGGTTGAAGGCGATCACGACGATCTGGTCCGGGCGCAACGACGACTCGGCGATGACGCGCCGCATGGGCTCCACGATTTCCGGGCCGCTCTTGATGTCCAGATAGATTTTCCCGCCCTTCTTAACCACTGCCAGCACTTCGGCCAGTGTGGGAATCCGCTGGCCGGCAAATGGTTCGCCCTTCCACCGGCCCACGTCCAGTTGGCGTAGCTCGGCCAGGGTCGTCTGGCGCACGTCGAGGTCAACATTGCCGCCGGTGGTGCGCTTTGTAGTTCGGTCGTGAATGCAGACAATGTGCCCATCGGCGGTCAGGTAGAAGTCGCCCTCGATTCCGTCGGCTCCTTGCTCCCACGCAAGCTCGAACGCCGCGATGGTGTTTTCCGGGGCATCATACGACGCCCCGCGGTGGGCAATGATTTCGACTTGCTTCCCTTCACCGTCCCATGCCGGCGCGCCCCCGGCGAGAACAATCCCAGTGAAACCGGCCGTCCCCACACTGACGAATGTCAAGACGCGCAAGCCAAATGCTTTCCAACGCATGTATGCCTCCTCCTGGTTAGGAACATCCGCAGCATCACAAACTCGCGGACTAGGCCCCCCTGCTTTCTGCCCTGTATATTGCGGCGGCGCCGCAACGTCAAAAGCCGAAGTCAAGGATAGCCCGGATAAATTGGCAGGTCAAAGGGATGCACGCAGTCGAGGACCAGCGGGTACCGCTCGTCCGACATGAATTTCTCGGGGGCGAATGTTGTCCAGCGGCGACGATTTCTTGTCCGCGCCCACCCGTGAACGGTCGCAACACTTCATCCAGCCGGGAAGCACCGTTTCCGCCTCTCCGAGATGTACCGCAACCGGGGGGCAATCAACACCTACCGCGTGCTGTCGCGTCGAGCCTGGTTACGGCGGCATGTACGCCGGGATGCCCAGCAGCGAGCCCGAACTGGTCAGCCGCTCGGCCCCCTCGACCGGCCGGGCCAGGCCGAAGTCGGTCAGCACGGGTTCGCCCTGCCGGTCGATCAGCACGTTGCCGGGCTTGATGTCGCGGTGGATGACGCCGGCCTCGTGGATCGCCTCCAGCGCGTCGGCCAGCTTGCAGATCAGTTCGGCCCCTTCGCGGGGCGCGGGCCGCCCGTCGGCGATCCCCCGGTCCAGCGGCGCGCCCTCGATGAAGGCCATGGCAATAGACAATTGGCCGTCGATTTCTCCGGCGTCGTACACCGGGCAGATGTGCCGCTGGCGCAGCCCGGCCGCGGTCCGGGCCTCGCGCACGAAGCGCTCCAGGGTGGCCGGTTCGGTAACGGCGGCGAAGTGCGGAAACTTCAGCGCCACTTCCCGCTGCAAGTGCGTGTCGAAAGCCCGGTACACCGTCCCCATGCCGCCTCGACCGACGAACTCCCGCAATTCGTATCGCCCGAAGCGCTCGCCCGCCCGGTCCGCCCCGTCCGGCTTGCCCACCTGCCCGGTGTGGGTTTCACGGCCGGGCCGGAGCGCTGGTCAGCAGGCTACATCGGCCGCCCCCGCTCTCCTTTCGCCACCGGCCGGCTTGCCCGGTCCGGAGCGCTGGTCAGCAGGCTACATCGGCCGCCCCCGCTCTCCTTTCGCCACCGGCCGGCTTGCCCGGCTCGGAGCGCTGGTCAGCAGGCTACATCGGCCGCCCCCGCTCTCCTTTCGCCACCGGCCGGCTTGCCCGGCTCGGAGCGCTGGTCAGTGGGCTAATCATGCCCTATACTTTCAAGTCGAATCGAGTGCCCGTCGGGTGCAAAAATCGGTTCATGCCTCCCTTTTCGCATTCACGTCCTCATGCCCCAGCCGCCGCGCCAACTGCTCACCCAACCGGTTGAGTGTGCGCCGGACGGTCCAGCGGGAGCAGCCGAGTTGGGCCGTAATCTCCACGGTGGAGTACCCGTCCAGGGCCATCTCGAAGATGCGTGGTTCCGGGTCGTTCAGCCCCTGCATCAGAAGCTCGACCGCCTCGGCCAGCGCGACCGCATCAGCCGGGTCGGGCTACCCATCGGTGGGGTAGTTCTCGAGCGCCTGCGTAATATTCGGGCCAAGTCAACCTCGGCGCCCACGTCGCGCTTGACGGCCCGGTGCCGTTCGCCCTGCCTGCGCACCTTGTTCTCGGTGATCTTTTTGAGCAATTGCCACAGGGCGCCGGAATGGTCGACCGGGTATTGATCGGCCCCCCGCCCTGCGGAAGAAGGTGCGGAAGACCGACTGCACGATATCGTCCGGGTCCACGCGCCGATTGAGCCTTCGCCCGCACATGACACCGAAAACGCTGACGACGAGGCTGGAACCATGGCGCGATATCCGTTTGTGCGTCAAAATGATCAGAGCGACTGCGGCGCGGCAACGTTGGCGATGCTCGCACTGTACCATGGCCTGCCGATGGGCCTGGAGCAAATGCGGGAACTGAGCGGCACCGACCGCGTGGGAACCCATTTGCTGGCGCTCTTGGAAGCGGTCGAGGAGGGAGACCACGAACAACTGATGCGGCGCGACGGCCGGTATGCGGCCCTGTGGAAGGCGTCAAACTATCGGCCGGCCGCAGAAACGGAACTGGAACCGGCCTCGGCCAACGGAAACGGCAAGCCCCGAAACAAACACAGCTACGTTTGCTGACCAAACATCACGAACGTTTCCAAAAGAATGGGACTGAAGCCATGCGACATATCGCTGTGAAAAGCCTCGACGACTGTACCGAGTTTCGGCAGACGCTTCAAGCGCAGCCGCCCGCGTTCGTACACGCCACCGTGCTGCTGCTGCTGGCGCTCATCGGCTCGGCCGTCGGGTGGGGCGCTTTGACGCAGGCCAATCTGGTGGTCCGCGCGCCCGGCCGCCTCCGACCGGAAGTGCCCCCGGTCTCGGTGTTCGTCCCTGAGCCGGGGCAGCGGCCCGGCTATACCATCGGGCGCGAAGTCCGGGAGGTGTTCTATCGGGAAGGCGACGCCGTGCAAGAGGGCCAGCAACTCATCCGCCTCGACACGTACCGCGTCGACCGGGAAATCGAGCGCATTACCAACGAGCTGGCCGACTTGCGCGCCGAGCGCCAACGGGCAATCCTGCGCAGCCCGATTGATGGTGTGGTCATCACTGCGGAGGTCAACCCAGGCGACGCGCTGAAGCACGGAGAGCCGGTGGTCCAGGTTGCCCGCGAGAAAACACTTTACTTCAAGGCCGCCGTGCCCAGCGGTGACGTGGGGCATCTGAAAAGCGGGATGGCCGCCCGCATCAGACTCGACGCCTACGACTACCAGCGTTACGGCACCGTCCCCGGTGAGGTGGTGCGGGTGTCGACCGACTCGCGTGCCGTCGAGGCCGGGGCGCGGCAGCAGTTGGCGTACGAGGTCCGCGTCCGACCGCGGCGCGAGACGCTCAACGACGGCAACCTGGAGGTCCCGGTGCAGCTCGGCCTGACCGGCACCGCCGAGATCATCACCGACCGCCGGAGCATCCTTGCCATCCTGCTGCAAAAGATCCGGCGGACCATCAGTTTGTAAGGATTTGACGTCGCCGGGTATGGCACCGCCTTCTTCCATACTTCTGATCGCCGCGTGGTATCTCGTGCGCCTTGGCATGCTCCCGCCGCCCGCGGGCCTGTTCGATTGGGAACTGTCGCGCCACCGGCACTTCGAGCCGGCGCAGTGGGTGGTCAACGTATCGCCCGACTACTATCGCGGTGTCGAGAAGCGCGCCTGTTTGCTCTTGCACCCTGGACAGTGGTGGTGGAGGATGGTAATCTGAGGTTATGCTACGACGATTGCGATTTGCCCCCGGGGGATATGCGTACCACGTACTGAACCGTGGGGTGGGCAAGATGCGCCTGTTTGCCAAAGAGGGGGACTTCGAGGCGTTCGAGGAGATCATCGGCCAGGCGAAGGAGCGGTTGCCGACTTGCGGTACGTGGAGCGGAACCCGCTTTACACGTCTCTTTACACGTCTTTAGGAGCGAAAAAGCGTGTTTCGCCATGTTCTCTGCGTGTATCCTTACCCTCGCGGCCGGTCATCGATCACGTCGTTTCCCCCGCTCGGGCTGGAGTACATCGCCGCGGCGCTGCGGTCGCACGCGGAGAAGATCGACCTGATCAACTACCGGCACGAACGCAGGCCCAGCGCGCAGCCGTTCCTCCGGCCCGACACCGACCTGGTCTGCTATTCAATCAATTGGCATGCGAATTTGGGCCTGATCCGCGACGACATCAACGCCCTGCCGCCCGGAGTGACGGCCATCCTGGGGGGACGGACCGCGACGAACGATCCCCGCTACTGGCTCGACGCCTGCCCCGGCGTAAACGCCGTGGTTTGCGGCGATGGCGAGCAGGCAATTAGCGAATTGGCCGAGTGCCGTCCCTGGCCCGAAATTGCCGGCCTGTGTTTCCGCGGCGACGACGGGCACGTGGTGTTCAACCCGCCGCGGGCGAACGCGCCGCTCGACGAAGACCTCCTGCCCGCACGGGACCTCCGCCGCCACCCCTACTATCTGACGAGCAAGGGGATCAGCACGGGCATCAAGATCGACAAGGTGGCCGGGTCGCGCGGGTGTCCGTTCAACTGTAAGTTTTGCAGCTTCGCCGTCAACCCGTGGGGCGTGAAGCGCCGGTGGGCGCCTCGATCGCCCGAGTCGATCGTGCGGGAGATCGAACAGATCGACGCCGACCTGATCATGTTCGTCGACGACCTGTTCACGCACCAGCCCGACCGGGTCGCCGAGATCTGCAACTTGCTGCTGGCCAAGGGAATCCGGAAGCATTACATCGTCAACGCGCGGACCGAGATCGCCGAACGGCCCGACGTTCTCCGGAAGATGGAACAGGCCGGGTTCCTTGCGCTGTTGATCGGCGTCGAGTCGACGCAGGACGCGACGCTCCGGTCGATGGGCAAAGGGTTCACCATCGAGCAGGTTCGCCGGCGATTCGAAGTGCTCCGCAAGTCGACGATGGTGCTCAACGCGTACTTCATCGTGGGCAACATCGGGGAAACCGAGGAGCAGATGCTCTCGACCGCGCCGTTCGCCCGCTCCCTGGGCGTCGACCTGATCCACGTCTCCCGTTTGCGCAGCGAGCCGCACTCGGGATTGCAGGAACTGATCGACCAGACGCCGGACTACCATATCGATGCCGGCGGCTTCGTCTACAGCGACCGATACTCGTCGGCGCACATTGCTGGTTTGCGCAAGCAGATCGACCGGTGGTTCCACACCCCCCTGCACGTCGCCCGCGTGGTGCTCAAGCTGATTCGTGCCGCCCACACGGGCATCGCACTGAAGGCGGCGCTGACCATGCCCGCATTCTTGGCGATGCTTCTTGCCACGCAGCTCGAGCGGCGGGTGTGCAAGTGGCTGGGCCGGCCGACGAACTGACCGGACTGCCGGGGCCGCGGGAATTGGGGACAATTGGGGGCCAGCCCGGGATGAGGGTTCCGTGTTGCAGGATTTGGCCGGGCGTGGGAGAATCAGAACATGGCACGACCGTTTCGGATTGAATGTCCCGGGGCGCTCCGCCACGTCATCTCGGGCGGCAACGAGAAGGGGAACATCGTAAACGAGAAGGGGAACATCGTACGCTTTGCCGTAGGGCCGGCGGAGCGACGACGCGGCCCGCGCCGTGGCGGCGTATTTGCCGCGGCGCCGATTCGGGCACCCGGTTACGGAAACCATCGCGCGGCAAACGCCGCCAAGATACGGTATAATTCCGGACGATGTTCGAGCAGCGATTCCTCCGCACGCACCGAGTTCGACGAACGGCCGATTTCCAGCGGGCGTATCGGCGGCGCTGCACGGCCGGCGACCGCACGCTGCTGGTCTTCGCCCACGGCAACGCCCTGCCGCACGCCCGCTTGGGGCTCTCGGTATCGCGGAAGGTTGGCGGAGCCGTGCGAAGGAACCGGTGGAAGCGGCTGCTGCGCGAGTCGTTCCGCATGGAGCGGCGGAAGCTGCCCGCCGGGGTCGATTTGATCGTCATTCCCCGGCCCGAGGCCGAGCCGAACCTGACCGTCATCCGGCAGTCGCTGGCCAGATTGGCCCGGAAGGCCGCTGGGAAATGGGCCCGGTCGGAAGCTGGGGCGGGCTGCTCTGCGGTTGATGGCAAGGGCGCAGCCGATGGCTCGTAAGTGGATAACCTCGCTGCTGCGTTTGCCCGGAATCATTCTGGTGTGCCTGGCCCGGGCATACCAGTGGCTGTTGAGCCCGTTGTTGGGCCGGCATTGCCGGTTCGAGCCCACGTGCAGCCAGTATTTCATCGAAGCGGTGCGGAAGTACGGCGCCGTGCGGGGCGCGTGGCGTGGCCTGCGCCGAATTCTCCGCTGCCATCCATGGCACGCCGGGGGGTACGATCCTCCGTAGGACGCTGGGTTCCCAAGTTGGAGTCAGGCAGAGGGCGTGGGGGCGTCCGGCCGTGTTTAGCCACGGACCACCGCTCCGGCGGGGCAAGCCCGCAAGTGGCGTTCGCGATCCCAACTTGTGTACAACAACGAGGGCGACTACCCCCGGCTGGGGTGCGGATCGCCTTCGGAGCAAGGGGGGGCCGGCCCGGACGCCGAGCCGGATGGCGGGCCGGATGGCGAGAACGGGGCGCCCATCGCCGCCAGCAGCCGATCGATCATCGCGTCGTCGTGGCCGGCGGTCAGGCTGATGCGGAGGCACGATTCGCCCTCGGGTACCGTAGGTGGGCGGACGGCCGGTACGAACAGCCCCTGCTCGAGCAGCTTCCCGGCCAGGGCGACCGCCCGGCCCGGATCGCCCACCACCACGGGGATGATCTGGCTGGCCGACGCGCCCACGTCCCATCCGAAGGCCTTCAGCCGGCCCCGCAGCGCGCCGGCCCGGTCGAGCAGCCGCCGGCGCGGCTCGCGCTCGGCGCGCACGACGTCGAGGGCCGCGCGGGCGGCCGCCGCCACGGGGGCGGGCATGGCCGTCGAAAAGACATAGGGACGCGCCCGGTTGACCAGCCAGTCGATCAGGGATTGGCTCCCGGCCACAAATCCGCCGGCACAGCCCAAGGCCTTGCTCAACGTGCCGACACGCGCGCTCACGCGGTCTTCCACGCCGGCTTCCTCGGCCACGCCGCGACCCTGCGCCCCGAACACACCGGTGGCGTGCGCCTCGTCGGCCAGCAGCATGGCGCCGTGCCGCCGGCACACGTCGGCCAGTTCGGCCAGTTCGGCCAAGTCGCCGTCCATGCTGAATAGCGTGTCGGTCACCACCAGGCGCCGGCGGGCATGAGCGGCTCTTCTTAGCAGGGTGTCCAATCGTGCGGGGTCGTTGTGCGGGAAGACGCGGAAGTCGGCCCGGCTCAGCCGGCAGCCGTCGAGCAGGCTGGCGTGGCTCTTGCGGTCGGCCAGTACGAGGTCGCCGGGGCCTGCCAGGGCCGCGATGGTGCCCGAGTTCGCGGCAAAGCCGCTCGGAAACACGAGGGCGGCCTCGGTTCCTTCGAACTCGGCCAGGGCGTGTTCCAGTTCGACGTGGGGTACCGCGTGGCCGCAGATCAAGGGGCTGGCGCCGCTCCCAACGCCCTCGCGGCGGGCGGCCTCGGCGATGGCCTGGGCCAATCGCGGGTCGGCCGCCAGATTCAGGTAATCGTTCGAGCCGAAGTTGACGACCGGGCGGCCGCCCAACACGATGTGCGCGCCTTGCCCCCCCGTACGGTCCCGTAGTCCCCGCCGCAGAGACCGTCGTTCCAGTTCGGCCAGTTCGCCGTCGAGCCACCTTAGTTCGGGGTATGTGGTGTTAGCCATAGTTGTGGACCCCGTTGTCAATCCTGGTCCTATGTGAAACAATGCAAAGGATATCTTTGTCTTACCCTTTGCCTCCCCCGCATTGTGTGCGGGAGGGAGCAAGAGTGTTAGCCCCCGCGGCAACCATCAGCTTGAACGGAATTCGATGAAACAGCCCGATGAGCGACAAGAGCGGTCTGGGCAATCGGTTTCCAAGATCGATTGGGCGGCCGAATTGGCCAAGCACGAGCGATGGCTGCGCACGGTCATCGCCGCGAGGCTCGGCGAGCCCCAGGCCGTCGACGAGGTCATGCAGGAGGTGGCCGTGGCGGCGGTCGAGCAGAAGGCGCCCATCGAAGACCGCAACAAGATCGCCCCGTGGCTGTACCGGTTAGCGGTCACGCAATCGTTGCTGTACCGCCGGAAGATGGGCCGGAAGCGGAAATTGACCGACCGGTACGCCGAGCGGTTCCAACCGACCGAACGCGATACCCGGCAGGAGGACCCGCTGGGTTGGTTATTGGCCGAGGAGCGTCGGGGACAAATCCGGGAGGCCATGGAACAGTTGCCGCAGCGCGACGCGGAAATCCTCATGCTGAAGTACACCCAGCAATGGAGCTACAAGGATTTGGCCGAGCATTTGGGCATCTCGGAAAGTGCCGTCGAGGCGAGGTTGCACCGCGCCAGGAAGAGACTTCGCAGCCAGCTTGCAGCAAAAAACGTGATTGAGGTGAGCGGATGAGCGCCCCGGAGACGAGCAAGAGTCAAGCGGACAGGGAACAACTTGACTTGCTGGTGGACGGCGAGTTGGGCGAAGCGGAGCGGGACGAACTGCTAAGGCGCCTCGAAGGGCAGCCGGGCGGATGGCGCCGTTGCGCCTTGGCCTTTCTGGAAGCCCAATGCTGGTGCTGGGAATTCACCGCGTTTGCCGGCAAGGCAGTCGTCCCGGCCGAAACGCCGCCCTCGGAGCCGCGCGCCGTTGCGGCGCCGGCCCGCCCGGCACGAAAACTCTTGCGCCGGGCGGCCACCCCCCTGGCCATGGCCGCCAGTTTTTTTCTCGCGTTCTGGCTGGGCCGGGTCGTTCACGACGTGGGTGGAACCGGCTCGGCGCCGGCCCCCACCGGCGAGCGGCTGGCCCACTCGGTCCCGGCATCCCCGCCGGATGACCCATCCCCGTCGAACGGCAACGGCCAGCCCGCCACCCCCAGCCCCCAGCAGCGCCCCGCTACGCTGCGCAGCCCTTGGCAAATGGTCACCTTGGCGGCCAACGGACCCCAGGGGCAGCGGCCGCAGACCTTCCATCTGCCGGCATGCGAGCAGCAGCGGCTCAACCGCCATTGGCTGGGCAGCCTCCCGTCCGCCTTGCCGTGCGACGTGCTGGAATCGCTGGAGCGAGCCGGCTATCGGGTGCGGCAACACCACGAATTGGTGCCGATCGACATGCACGACGGCCGCCGCCTCGTGGTACCGGTGGAGGAAATTGAAGTGGAGTACGTGGGGCGCCCCTCGCTGTGAAGACACGCAAGGCCGTACCCCCCGGTCGTGGCCACTTGAGGCCCGATACAAAAACCGGAACAAGAGCCTTGGTGAGGAGTTGAACTATGGCGAAATGCATTGTCGTCCTATCGGCGGCCGTGTTGCTTTCGGCCGCTAACGGCTGGGCCGAACAACCGGCGGCCGACACGCCGCCTGCCCGGCCCGAAAGGCATGCGGAAGCGGCCATCGAACTGGGCGAGTTCTGGCTGGGCGTCGATTGCCATGCGGCGCCGGTCCCGCTGGCCGAACAACTGGGCCTGTCGGACCAGGGCGGCTTGTTGATCGAGCGGGTCGCGCCCGACAGTCCTGCCGAGCGCGCCGGGCTTAAGCGGCACGACGTGATTGTCCGGGCCGGCGAGCGAGCGGTCGCCCACATTCCCGAGCTGATCGCCGCGGTGAACGAAGCCGGGAACAAGGAACTGAAACTGGAGATCATCCGCGGCGGCCAGCGGCAGGAAGTGACGGCGACGCCCGCTCGCCGCCCCCTCGACGACCGCCCGCCCCTCTGGCGGCAACCGCCCCGAGGCGAAGATTGGGACCGCATCTGGCAATGGTTCGGCCGGATGGGGCTCGATGAGCCGTGGCGGCGGCCGTTCCGGCTGCACTTCTTTCATCCGGGCGCCATCCTGCCGCCCGGCGCCGACTTCTACCCGCCGCTGCCGAACGATATGAAGGTGACCATCCGGAAGGAAGGTGAGGAGCCCACGAAGATCACCGTTGAACGTGGCGACGAGACGTGGGAATTGACCGCGGGAGAGTTGGAACAACTGCCCGACGACGTCCGCCCGCACGTCGATCGGATGCTCGGCCGCTGGCCGGCTGGGGAGGGCGTGCGCGTCTTGCCGCGCCGGCCGGATCGCCCGGCCGAGGCGGAACCGCCCGGCGCACCGCGCGGGGAACCGCCCTCCGACGCGGAGCAGTTCCGGCAGCAGCTCGATCGCCAACTCGACGACATGAATCGCCGTCTCGAGGAGATGCGCCGTTCGCTGGACCGGTGGCGCGGGGCGGGCGTTCCGCGCTGCTGCGGCGGCGCGGGGGACGCGGCTGGGCTCTGGTATTTGATTGCCTCGGCCACCTTGCCCGCCGAATGCTTGAAGCGCCGGCGAGCCCAATAGGCGGCCACTGCTCGGCTTGCGCCGTCGGTCCGGCGGCCCGGCCTTGCAATGGACAAAGGCATTGAATCGCGCATTGGATTGTAACGGACAAGGTTCCGCCATTGCGTCCGAACTCATAACGGCCTCTTGCTGAATCGGGGAGGTTCGACTAACATGTCGTTATTCGGCGAACGATACAATCATTATCCAAATCCACAGTGGCGAACCATGCAACGCTTCATGGCAATCACCAAGGCGCTGGCCGACGAGAACCGCGTACGCATCCTGCTGGCGCTGCGGTCCGGCGAATTGTGCGTGTGCCAGATCGTCGAGTTGGTACAATTGGCCACCTCGACCGCGTCCAGGCACATGTCGGTGCTGAAGCACGCCGGGTTGGTTGAGAGCCGCAAGGACGGCCGGTGGATGTACTACCGGCTGCCCGACCTCGGCGCCCCGGAATTTGTGCATCGGGCCATCGCTTGGGTCGCCTGCACGTTGGCCGATGACCCGGCCGTGCAACGCGATGCGGAGCGCCTTGCTGCGATTTGCGCGGTCGATCCGCACCGTTTGTGCGCCGCCCAGACCAATGGCAAGCAGCCTTCGCGCACGTCATTGAAGCCGTCGCGCACCCCCAAGCCGTCGGCATGATGACCGACGACGGCCGGGTCTTTCCGGGAACCGCCGTCCTGGCCGCCGACCGCAAGAACGACGTGGCCGCCGCGGCGAGCGCCGACGACGAGCAGAATATGTTTCTTTCGGCAAACGTGGGGCTGTTCGGCTTCGGCACCGGGCTGACCGCCTACCAGCATCAACTGGAGTCGCTGGGGTTTTCGGGCCTGGGCGTCCGCGCCGTGCCGCATCCCTTGAAAGAAACCCACGGCCCGTTGATCGGCTCGCAGCGGTGCGAAAGCTGCCACGAACCGGCCTACCGGCAATGGCGCCGAACGCCTCACGCGAGGGCCTACCAGTCGCTGGTCGAAGCGGACCCGCCGCGCCAGTTTGATCCCGAGTGCATAAGCTGCCACGTGGTCGGCTGGCACCCGACCGAGTATTTCCCCTACGAAGGCGGGTACACGAGTATCGACGAAACGCCCCACTTGACCGACGTGGGCTGCGAATCGTGCCACGGCCCCGGCGGCAATCACCTTCAGGCCGAAATGCACGGCGCCGCCGAGGAGCAGGAGCGGTATCGGAAGCTCATGGTCATCACCAGGCAGGAATCGCGCGACGGCCAATGTGCCACGTGCCACGACCTCGACAACAGCCCCGACTTCGACTTCGATCTGTATTGGCCCGGGGTCGAACATAGCGAATCGTTCTGAACCGACCCCACTGGCGAAAGGCGTTCGGCCATGTCCTCGAAAAGTCGTCTTGGTTGCTCCATGCTCCTTGG
>PWXP01000346.1 GCA_003561895.1 Planctomycetaceae bacterium
AAAACAATAAACTACCGGGAACTTCAAGCGTGGGATAGGCTTCCAGCCTGTCTTTTCCGGCGACAGGCTGGAAGCCTATCCCACGCAATTCGGTAGGTTATTGGGTTACGACGGCTTAGCGTACAATAGGCGCGCACCATGCGCAGAAGTCTGAACCGAAGAACCTACCCTGAAACGGAGAAGCAACTGATGAAAACGTTCCACAACACGGCATCCCTGTATGCACTGCTCGGTCTCGTCATGGTGTTGGCCGCCGCCGGCCTCGCCCAAGCCTCGGAAGACAGCCCGTGGATCCCCCTGTTCGACGGCACCGACCTCGAAGCCTGGCAGAACCGCGACGGCGGGCCTCCCGGCGACGGCTGGGTGATTGAGGACGACGTGGTCACCCTCCGCAATCCCCGCACCGGCTACCTCTGGACCAAGGAGCAGTTCGGCGATTTCGTCCTCGAACTCGAGTTCAAGACGGAAGGCAACAGCGGCGTCTTCTTCCGTACGGGCAACCTTCGCGACCACGTGCAAACCGGCCTGGAAATGCAGGTCCACCGGCCGACCGAAACCCCCACCCGCGAAAGCGTCGGCGGCATCTACGACGCCTTGGCGCCCAGCAAGAGCGTGGCGACGGACGGCTGGAACACGGTCGTCCTGAGGGCCGAGGGCAGCCGCATCATCATCGACATGAACGGCGAGCGGATCATCGACGCCGACCTCGACGACTGGACCGAGCCCCGCCGCAACCCGGACGGCTCCCGCAACAAGTACCGCACGGCGCTAAAGGACTTCCCGCGCGAGGGCTACATCGGCCTCCAGGACCACGGCGACGTGGTCAGCTACCGCAACATCCGCATCCGGCGGCTGTAAGACGGCCGGCGGCGGAAGAGGGACGACGGCGGAAGACGGCCGGCGGCGGAAGAGGGACGACGGCTGCGAAACGCGGCACGACGGCGTTTCAATGACCGTGCCCTGACCCTGGCGGCCTTGCCGCGAACAGGCCGTGTTAAGTTTAGCCGTGCTTGGTGTCGGCCTTCGCGATGGCTGTCGCCAAATGGTTGCGACTTTTTGTCCCCGATTTGCCCTGCCGCTCCGTGAACGGACCCGGGTTTTCGGCGCGCCGGCGCTGCGGTAGAATGGAGTTCGGTCAGTTGGAGAATGTCCCTCGCGCAGCCTTTGCTTTGATGAACGACCCCTACTTTCAAAAGCTTTTTTCCAGCCGTATTGGTGGTCCTCAATACGGGAAAGGCTCGGATATTTATAAGTTCGAGAAAATCAAGCGGGCCAAGCGGCAGGCGATGGCCAAGCATCCCGCACGGCCGCTGATGGACTTCGGCATCGGCGAGAACGACGAGATGGCCCCCGAACCGGTCCGCCGGGTCATGGCCCGCGAGATCGACCGGCCGGAGAACCGCGGATACGCCGACAACGGCATCGACGCGTTCAAGGAGGCGGCGGCCCGGTGTATGCAGCGCGAATTTCAGGTGGAGCTTGACCCAACTCGCGAAGTGAACCACTGCATCGGCTCGAAGACGGCCCTGGCCATGCTGCCGGCCACGTTAGTCGACCCGGGCGACGTGACGCTGATGACGGTGCCGGGTTACCCCGTGGCGGGCACCCACACGCGATATTACGGTGGAGAGGTGTACCGGCTCCCCCTGCTGGCGGAAAACGGCTTCCTGCCCCGTCTGGACGCCGTACCGGCCGGCGTGCGGCGCCGGGCGAAGCTGCTCGTGCTGAACTACCCGAACAGCCCCACCGGCACCGTGGCCACGCGCGACTTTTACGCGCAGGTGGTTGAGTTCGCCCGGGAAAACGAAGTGGTCGTCGTGCAGGACGCCGCCCACCTGATGTTCAGCTACGGCGATCGGCCGCTGAGTTTCCTGCAGGTACCCGGCGCGCGCGAAGTGGGCGTCGAGGTGCACTCGCTGAGCAAGGGCTGGCACATGATCGGTTGGCGTTTGGGCTGGGTGTGCGGCCACGCGCGCCTCGTCGGCGCGCTGGCCGACGTGAAGGACAATTCCGACTCGGGGCAGTTCATCGCCATCCAGAAGGCCGGAATCGCGGCCCTCGACGACCCTGAAATTCCCCGCCGCGCGCGGCAGAAGTACCGGCGGCGGCTGGAGAAGCTGGTTGTCACGCTGCGCGCGTGTGGGTTCGAGTGCCGGATGCCCGGTGGAACGTATTTCCTGTACGTGCCAAGCCCGGCGGCCGTCGAGGGGGGCCCGGTGTTCGACACGGCGGAAACCGCTTCGCAATATCTCATTACCCGCCACTCGATTTGTACGGTGCCTTGGGACGATGCGGGGGCGTATCTTCGGTTTTCGGTAACCTACGAAGCGGCCGACGAGGCGGCCGAGGACGCGCTCATGGCGGAAACCCGAAACCGGCTCGAGAGCATCCGGTTTCTATTCCCCTAAGTCTCCTAGTGTTGCGAACTCAGCATGCCCATGCGAAAGATAGTGTGTTACGGTTGTCGGTGGTTGTTGGTGGCAGTGGTGCTGCCGGCAGTCGGATGCGGTTCCGGCGACGCGCCGCGAGCCGAGCTTTCCTACCGCGAGATGGTTTCCCGAGCCCGGCAGAATCCGTCGCCGGAGGCCCGAACGCGCAAACTGGCCCAGATCGCCTCCCAGCAGGCCTCGGCGGGCGACGCGTTCGGCGCCGAGGAAACGTTCAACCTGGCCGAGCAGGCGGTCCGGGAGATTGAAGCCGCCGACGCCCGGGTTCGAGCCGCCGTGTACCTTGCCGAGCGGCTGGCCGCGACCGGACGGACGCTGGAGGCGGCCCGCGCCCTCGAGCCGGCCCTCGGGGCTGTGGACGACTTCGAAGACGCCGAGGTGCGCGGCGGCGCGCTGGCGTCCATCGCCCGAGCCCAGGCCGCGGCCGGCCGCCAAAGCGCCGCCGAAAAGACCGTGGCGCAAGCCGAGAGCCTGCTCGAAGAAATTGACGACCTGTACGGCCAGACGCTGGTCAAGGGCCAAATTGTCCGGGCGATGCAGCAGTTGGACCGGCCCGGCGAAGTGCAACGGGTCATCGACGCCGCCCTGGAGCGGGCGCGCGGGGCCGACGACGAGCGCACGCGAGCCAACTGCATCGCCCTGATCGCCTCGCAGCTCCACGAGTTGGGCGACGGCGAAGCGGCCCGCGCGGCCCTGAACGAAGCCGTGGCCGCCGCCCAGGCCATCGAGAATCCGCACAGCAAGGTCCACGCCATGTGCGACGTGGCCACGCGGCTGGCCGAGGCCGGCTACCGCAGTGCGGCCCACCGGCTCCTGAACGAGGCCGACGGGGTCGCCGAGAGCATCCCCGACCGCGACCTGCGCGACCAGAGCGTCGAGAAGGTGGGAAAGCTGATGCTCCGAATTCCCAAGTGACCCTGGCGGCACGAGCGTGTTGCTCGGGAAGAAGTGTGTGGCCCGGGAAAAACATCTGCGGCCAGCCGCCACCCCCGCACGAACGGCCACGAACCCAATCCACGCTGAAGCCGACGCCGGATTCCTGCCGACTCGTAGGATGGGCATCCCTGCCCGTCATCGCAACGCGCATGGCTTGACTCGTACTCGGCCGTGCGGGGCGGTACAGAGGCAGCAGCTTCCCGCGCAGGTACGCCAGCAGCGCCTGCTCCAACTCGAACCGCACCAGGATGTGCAGGTTGTAGGTCGCCTCATCGGCCTCGACGCGAATGAGCGACGGCCGGACCTCGTTGACGGCGAAGTGCAGTGCGTCGAGCGATACGCCGGAAAGGGCCTGGCCGAAGTGCCGCTTCGCCCTCGGGTAGAAGTGCTCCCAGAAGGCGCGGCTGCGGCCGACCATGTCCTCCCAGATGCGCGACTGCGACTCGTGGATGCCCAACGAAATGGATGCCCAACGAAATGGATGCCCAACGGGCGGTCGCGCGCGTAACGGCACGCCTGCTGGAACAGGGCATCGTGGTTCGTGGGCATGGCGGGCGTTTGAATCGGGCCACAGGAGGCGGCTGGACCGACGCAGAGCACAGTCCTCTGCGGCGGTTACGTGGCGTTTCAATCGGGCAGCATCACCGTGCGTTGCCGGTTGAGGAGGCGGTCCTCGATCTGCCGCGCCTCATTGGTCAAAGCGAACGGCTCGGTATCGCCGCTCCTTCGCGGTATTTGCTGCCCCATTTCCAGGCTGGGAGCCGGGACCAGCTTCTGCTCGTGGAACCCAACGTGCGAGCATCCCGCCGAGACGCTAAGCATCACGACGCCCAATACGCAACCGCATCGGAGGCGGGCGCTCAGCCGGTTGAAACGGAAAAGCTTTGGCAACATGGCGGAACCTGCCCTTTGTGGGGGTACCGGGAAAAGACGCCGCATTGTGACAGATGGTTCCCGGCAGGTAAAGGCCAGTTTCTTGAGGCCCCACCAATGGGGCGAAGCGACAAAGCTCGCCGGTCGCGAAGCCGGTTGGGCCGGCGTGAATTGACGTAAGCGT
>PWXP01000233.1 GCA_003561895.1 Planctomycetaceae bacterium
CGCGCGGCACGCCCCCGCAATGTTCGGCAATTCCCCGGCCGGTGGCCCCGATCGTGCCGATCGAGTGCGCCTCGTCGATCATCAGCAGGGTCTTGTGCCGCTTGGCCACTTCGACGAAGCGGGGCAGGTCGGGAGTGTCGCCGTCCATGCTGTACACCCCTTCGATGGCGATCAGCACGCGGCGGTAATCGCGCCGGTATTCGCGCAGCAGTTCGTCGGCCGCCTGCCAGTCGTTGTGCGGAAAGGGGCGTCGCCGGGCGCCGGAAAGGATGCAGCCCTGCACGATGCTGTTGTGCGCCAGGCCGTCGTGGAGGATCAGGTCGCCGGGCCCGAACAGGTGCCCGATGACCGTCTCGTTCGTGGCGTGGCCGCCGAAGAGGCACAAAGCGGCTTCCGTTCCCAGGAATCGGGCGAGTTCCTGTTCCAGTTCCCGGTGGATCACCTTCTCGCCGCCCACCAGCCGGCTGGCCGACGCGCTGGAGCCGTACCGGTCGACGGCCTCCTTCACGGCCGCGGCCACCCGCGGATCGCCCGAGAGGCACAAGTAATTGTAACTGGCGAAGTTCACCACCTCGCGCCCGCCCAACCGGGTCACTTGCGTGGTGACGGCTTCGAGGGGGTTGAAGAAAGGGTTGCGCAGGCCGGAAAATTCGAGCATTCCCAGGCTTTGCTTCAGCCGCACGTATTCGGGGAACTGTTCAATGCGGTAGTGCTTCGGCGGTACGTCGGCCGCGCCGCCGCGCCGCTTTTTCTCGCGGGGCTGCGCCCCGAGGTACTTCTCAACCGCGGCGATGACGTCGTGGGCCGTTTCGAGGTCGGGCAGGATGTCCTCGGGGAACCGGCCGCCGAATCGCTCCTCGAGGCCGGCGAGGATCTCCATGCGTTCCAGCGAATCGAGCCCCGTTTCGACGATCGGCGCGTCGAACGTCAATCCGGCCACCCGCTCCTTCCCCACGCGGCGGATCTCCTCGACGACCACTTCGGCAACCCTTTTGCGGGCAGCGACGCCGCGGTCGGTCGTCAGGTGGAGGTCTTCGGGTTCGGGGGGGGGCGGCGTCGCGGCGGCTTCCCGATCGGCGGCGCGGATCACCCGGCCGACCGCCTGCCCGTACGCTTCCTCGGCGCGCCACTCGCCCACGACGTCCAGGGAGCCGTCCAGGTAGCCTTCGCGGCACGCGTGGCGCTGAATTTTGTTGCTCGAGGTCTTCGGCACGCTGCCCGCCCGGATCAGCACGATCACGTCGACGCTCAACTCGTGTTCGGCGGCGACGGCGCGGTGAACCTCCTCGCAAATCGCCTCCAGGTCGGCCGTTTTCCGCCGCTCCACCTCGTGGACCACCACCAGTTTCTCGCGCCCCTCGTCCTCGACGGTGAAAGCCGCGCCTGTGTCGGGCCGCAGCCGCGGATGCGCATCCTGCACGGTGCGCTCGATGTCTTGCGGATAATGGTTCACGCCGTGGACGATGATCAGGTCCTTCAGCCGCCCGGTGACGAACAGCTCTCCTTCGAGCAGGAAGCCGAGGTCGCCGGTGCGCAGGAAGGGCCCTTCGCCGGTGTCTTTCAGCGTCGCCTGGAACGTGGCCTTGGTGGCCTCGCCACGCCGCCAATAGCCCATCGCCACGCTGGGCCCGTGGACCCAAATTTCGCCGATCTGACCCGGAGGGCATCGGGTGAGCGTCTCGGGGTCGGCAATGACGATCTGCTGGTCGGGCAGGTTCTGCCCGCAGCCGACCAGCGCCCGAACCCCCTCATCGTCGGGTTCGGCGTCGACCACCCGACCGGCGACCAGCGACCGGGCCTCGAAGGTGCGAATCACCGGCGGCTGGTCGACGTAGCCTCCTGCGACCATGAGTGTGGCTTCGGCCAGCCCGAAGCAGGGATAAAAGGCCTCGCGGCGGAACCCGCAGGGACCGAACACCTCGCAGAATTGTTCGATGGTTTTGGCCCGGACCGGTTCGGCGCCGTTGAATGCGGTATCCCAACTGCTCAGGTCGAGGGTCGCGCGTTGCTCGGGGGTGATCTTGCGGATGCACAGATCATACGCGAAATTGGGCCCCCCGCTGGTGGTTGCCCCAAACCGCGTGATGGCCGCCAGCCAGCGGTACGGCTTCTGCAAGAAGCTCATCGGCGACATCAGCACGTTCGGCCTGCCCGCATAAAGTGGCTGCAAAATACCCCCGATCAGCCCCATGTCGTGGTAGCTCGGCAGCCAGAAGACGCCGTTCTTGCTCCGGGTGTGCTCGAATCCATACGCAATCAGGGCCGAATTGTGCACCAGATTAGCGTGTTTCAGCATGACCCCCTTGGGGGTCCCCGTCGAGCCCGAGGTGTACTGGAGAAACGCGAGGGTGTCGCCATGCACCTCGGGCGGGTCCCAGTTGTCCTCCATGCCGCTAGGAACGTGGCAGGTGGCCAGCCAAGTGAGTTCCTTCAGGTGCGGCGTCTCGTCAATCAGCGGCTCTACCCGGTTGAGCACCGTGTCGGTCGTCAGCGCGACGTTGGCTTCCGCGTCGTCGGCGATGGCCTGAATTCGGGCAAGCGAGCGGTTCCGGCGCGGCGGATAGACGGGCACGGCCACCACGCCGGCGTACAGGCACCCGAAAAAGGCCGCAATGAACTCCAGGCCCGCCGGATACAGCAGCAGGGCCCGCTCCCGCTCCATCCCCCATTCCTGCATCCAGGCGGCAATCGCCCGCGCCTGCCGATCCAACTCCTTGTAGGTCAACTCGACTTGTTCGTACTCGCCGTCGACCAGGTAGATGAATGCGGTGGCGTCGGGTTGGCAGCGCGCGCGGCGCCGCAGAAGCTGCACGAGGGTGGAGGGGCCAAAAAATGTGCCGGGTAACTGATCCTGATGCACGACGGTTGAAACTCCCCGCTGAACGGAACCGCCGGTAGCCGAACCGCTCTCCTTTTCCACCGGTACCGGACAGATTACCAATTCACAGCAGTTTAACGGGAAATGCCACGCGATGCAAATGGAACATTCCCCCTGAACAATTCGGAAACCCGGCTACCCTCCCGGGAGAAAAACCGGCCGATCCGGCAGACCTTCACTGTTCCACCCATTCGGAGCCGCGGTATCCCCTCCCTAGGCCCGTTCTTTGCCACTAACGTTCGTGCTGCCACGTTGGGGGTACACGCCAAGTTGGTCGGGGGGTAAGATCGTGTGGATGCTCGGCGGTGCGGTGGTGCTGGCCTTCACCGCGTCACTTGCTTGCAGCCGCCATTTTGCCCGCGTACAATGACCACAAGTTGGGTGTGCCGCGCGAACCTGCGGAACGCTTCCTGCGTACTGCTAGAGGTAGACGGGCAATCGCCCCAGTGATGGCGGTGTATCCGTATAGCGTGGGAGGTCTCCCGACCTCGATCCTCTCTTTAGGTTTCATTTATGCCCCCACCGGAAGTTGTTGTCGAGACCCGGAACCTGACCAAGGTGTATCGCGATTTTTGGGGCCGTCGCAAGGTCGATGCGCTCAAGGCCCTCGACCTGGAGATTCGCCGTGGCGAGATTTTTGGGTTGCTCGGGCCGAACGGCTCGGGCAAGACCACCACGATGAAACTCCTGCTAGGGCTGTTGTTCCCCACCACGGGGCAGGCCCTGGTGTTCGACCGCGACGCCACCGAGGTGACCAAGAACGAACGGATCGGGTACCTGCCCGAAGAATCGTACTTGTACCGCTTTCTCAACGCTGAGGAGACGCTCGACTTCTACGGCCGGCTGTTCAACATGCCGCGGAAGGTGCGGCGCCAGCGGGTGAATGAGCTGGTGGAACTGGTGGGGCTGGCGAAGGCTCGGAAGCGGCAACTGAAGGAATACTCCAAGGGCATGGTCCGCCGCATCGGGCTCGCCCAGGCGCTGATCAACGACCCCGAGCTGATCCTGCTCGACGAGCCGACCAGCGGGCTGGACCCGATCGGGACCCGGCAAATCAAGGACCTGATCCTCCGGCTCCGCGGCGCCGGCAAGACGATCATTTTGTGCAGCCACCTGCTGGCCGACGTGCAGGACGTGTGCGACCGGATCGGCATTCTCCACCAGGGCGAACTGAAGGAGCTGGGCCGGGTCGACACGCTGCTGACAATGCGCGACGTCACGGAAATTCGCGCGACCGGCTTGCCCGAGGAGGTCCGAGAGGAGATCAAGCAGGTCATCGAGCGGCACGGGGGGGAAGTGGTTTCGATGGGCAATCCGACCACCACGCTGGAAGAGTTGTTCCTGGGCATCATCCGCCAGAGCGAGGCGCATCCCGGGCGCCGCGTTCGCGGCGTGTTGGCCGAGCAACCCGGCGGCGACGGCGCCGTCGCCGCCAAGCCGTAAGCCGTCGTAACCCAATAACCTACCGAATTGCGTGGGATAGGCTTCCAGCCTGTCGCCGGAAAAGACAGGCTGGAAGCCTATCCCACGCTTGAAGTTCCCGGTAGTTTATTGTTTTAC
>PWXP01000046.1 GCA_003561895.1 Planctomycetaceae bacterium
CGGTGTTGCCGGTCGATTTCCTCGGGCTGGCGCTGATCGTGGTTGCCCTGGGATTGATGGTGGCCGAGGTGTTCGTGACCAGTTACGGCGCGCTGTCGGTGGCCGGGGCGGTGTGCCTGGTCGTGGGCGCGATGATGCTCATCGACGATCCGGGCCGGCTCGCTCGTGTCTCGCTGGCCGTGGTCGTACCTATCGCGGTGGCGACCGTGCTGATTACGCTGGTGCTGGTGGGCGGCATCCTCCGGTCGTTCCGCGCGGCGCCGCGCACCGGTGGCGAGGGCATGATCGGCAAGATGGCCCGCGCGATGGGCGATTTCGCCCCCCACGACGGCGAGTTCCGCGGCACGGTGGCGGTGCACGGCGAGCGGTGGCGCGCGGTGTGCCATGAGCCGCTGAAGGCCAACGTCAACTGCCGGGTGGTGGCCCGCGAAGGACTGACCCTGACCGTCGAGCCGATGCCACCGCCCACGTAGGACGCCTGGCGGCCCGACCAACGTTTCCGACAAAATCCTGCCGTTTACCCGAAATAAGGAGCCCTTCCATGGAATTTCTCGAACAAGCCGGCCCGCTGCAATTCGTCGGCATTGTCGTGGCGGTTGTGGTGCTGTACATCCTCTCGTGCATCCGCATTTTCTTCGAGTACCAGCGGGGCGTGGTCTTCCGCCTGGGCCGAGCGCTGCCGGAGCCGAAGGGGCCGGGCCTGGCGATGGTGTTCTGGCCGATCGACTCGATGACGCGGATCAGCCTCCGCACCCACGTCCAGGACGTGCCGCCCCAGGACGTCATCACCCGCGACAACGTGTCGGTGAAGGTCAACGCGGTAGTCTATTTCCGCGTGGTCGACCCGATGAAGGCCGTGCTCGAGGTGGAAAACTGGAGCATCGCCACCCACCAGCTTTCGCAAACGACGCTTCGCAGCATCGTGGGCCAAGCCAACCTGGACGAACTGCTGGCGGAGCGGGAAAAAATCAACCAGCGGCTGCAATCCCAAATCGACGAGCAGTCCGACCCCTGGGGCGTGAAGGTGTCGCTGGTGGAAGTGAAGCACGTCGATTTGCCGGAGATCATGAAGCGGGCGATGGCGAAGCAGGCCGAGGCCGAGCGGGAGCGGCGGGCGAAGGTCATCCACGCCGAGGGCGAACACCAGGCCGCCACCAAGCTGCGCGACGCCGCCGAGACCATCGACAAGCAGCCCAAGGCCATGCTGATGCGATTCCTGCAGACCTTGGTGGACGTGGGCGCGGAGAACAACACGACCATTGTGTTCCCGATTCCGATCGACCTGTTCACCCCGCTGCTGCGGCCGGGGGGTCGCGAAGACGAGTGAGGTGAAAAACGACCGAATTCCGTGGCATAGGCTTCCAGCCTGCCTGCCAGCCAGTTTTCCCAGGGCGTTGCCCTGGGCTGGGCTGGCCGCACGGGAGGCCTTCGGCCATAAACGCAATCCGCTGTCGCCGCCCTATTCGGCCAGTGACAAGAACTCGCGCACGCCGCTGAGGAACATCTGCACGGCCACGGTGGTCAGCAGCATGCCCATCAGGCGTTCCGCCGCGCTGAGGGTGCGGCGGCCGGGAATGCGGGCGGCCGATACGGCCGCCAGCAGGATGACCCCGCCGGCCAGCCACGCGGCCGCCAGTGCGGCCAGCCAGTGGGGCCAGCGGGCGGGGTCGCGGGCCATCAGCAACAGGACGGTCGCCGCGGCCGACGGCCCGGCAATCATCGGCACGGCCAGCGGCACGATGAACGGCTCTCCTTCCGGATCCTCGCGGAAGATCTCTCGCGCGCTGCCGAAGATCATCTTCAGCGCGATCAGGAACAGGATGATCCCGCCGGCGATGCTCAGGGCCGGTTCCGAGATCTGCAACACGTCGAGCACCACCTGCCCGCCGAACAAGAATACGACCAGTACGGCCAGGGCGATCAGCATTTCCCGGACGACCACCCTCCGAGCCCGGCGCGGTTCCAGCCCGCCCAATAACGTGACGAACAGCGCGATGTTTCCCACCGGGTCCATCACCAGGAACAGGAGGATGGCCGCCGAGAGGACCGTCATGGACCGCCGCCCACCCGGGCTTCCTCCTTGCCGGCCTCCACGCCTTCATGGATCCACTGGCGGGCCTCGTCCAGGTGGTCGTGGTCGAAGTAGCGAATGGTGGCCGTGGTGAAGGGCTTGCAGAAGACGCTCATGCCCTTCTCCCAGGCCTTGTCGCCCACCATGGCGATCCGTTCGATGTCGTTGAAGTGCTTGAAGTCGAGCTTGATGTCCTCCCAGAGCGCGCCGGCGCTCCAGCCGTGGAAGTCGTCCATTTGGAACAGCACGCGGAGTTTCCCGTGCCGCTCGACGAGTGCTTCAAATGCGGGCATGAAGTGCTCATAATCTTCACGGGTCAACTTCTCGGTTACCCGAACGTGTAGCACCTTGCCCTGGCATTCTTGCTTCAGTTCAACATTACTCATGGAATCGCTCCTTGCAATTCTGATTCAGGGGACTCGATTTCGGTATTGTGCCGCTCTTCTGCTCCTTGGAGGGTGCCCGGTTCGTCCTCCGAGCCAACGTCCTCGGCCTCGTCGGCCGCCTCGTCGAGCCACTCGCGGCCTCGTTCGACGGCTTCCTCCGTTTCGGTGATGACCTCTTCCTTGTCGATGATGATCTCCCAGGTCTCGCTGGTGTCGCGAAAATACCACCATCCCAAGGCAAAGGCCACCACGGCCAGGATGGCGAGCAGAACCATCAAACGCATGGTACACTCCTTTCTCAAGCCGGTTCACGAACCGGGGCAACGCCTACGCCTGCTGCGCTCTAAGCAGCCGGGCGTTCAGGGTGATTTCCGCGGCGGAAAGGAGCTTCGACACCGGGCATCCCTGTTTCGCCGCTTGGGCGATGCGCTGGAACGTTTCCTCGTCTACGCCCGGTACGTCGGCGTCGGTTTCCAGTTCGATTTTGGGAATGACGAAGCCGTCGGCACTCTTCTCCAAGTGCACCTTGGCCGAGGTGGCGACGCGTACCGGGGCGTGCCCGGCCTGCCCCAACTCGTGGGCCAGCGCCATGGAGAAGCAGCCGGCGTGGGCGGCGCCGATCATTTCCTCGGGATTGCTGCCGGATCCATCCTCAAATCGTGCGGCGAAGCTGTACGGCGCTTCCAGCCCGCCTTGTGCCAGGGACATCGTACCGCGTCCCTGCTGGAGGTTCCCTTCCCACGCTGCACATGCTGTCCGAATAGCCATGGCTTATCTCCTGGTTTTGTCGTTTCTACTTGACTGGGATATTCCAACCCTGCAACCATCCTGTGCAGCAACTAGCGTGCCACCGGCGATGTGAAACGGGGATCGACAGCCCGGCATTCCGACCGGCCGATGGGAGCAAGCCAGCGCGGTCCGGCCGATGGGCGGAAGCCAGCGCGGCCCTTCCCCGGGAAGCCGTACTGCGACAGCCTGACGCGGCCACTGCCAAAGTGTCGCGAACCGTATCAGCCCTGCTCTCCGACGATCCAGGGTTATTCGTGTGCATCCGGATTACTCATGTAGTGTGGGGCGAGGTCGCGTAAGTCCTTGGTGGGACTGCGCAAGCCACGCTTGGCTCGTTTGCACGTCGTGCGCTGGAATCGGGCCGGGCGAGCGACCGAAGTCCCACCAAGGCCTTGGCTTGCTTGTCACCACCCTACATCGTCATGAAAGATCCAAAGACAGCGATGTCTCGGCCACCCCACCGCGGTTTCGCCACCCTTGGCACGAGAGTTGCCCAATAGGGGTGTTTCAACGTGACGCTTAGGATAGGCTGGAAGCCTATCCCACGCAATACTGCCTTGCACCGTCCAGGAGGAGTACACCATGGCACGGAACGGAAAGAGGGTCGCCGTCCTCGTCGAAGACATCTACGAAGACCAGGAGTTGTGGTATCCCGTCCAGCGGCTCCGGGAAGACGGCGCCCGGGTCACGCTCGTCGGGCCGGAGGCCGGCAAGACGTATGCCTCGAAACACGGGTACCCGGCCACGGCGGACCGGGCCGCCGGCAACGTGTCGGCTGCCGACTTCGATGCCGTCGTTATTCCGGGCGGGTATGCACCCGACCGGATGCGGCGCGATCCGGCAATGGTCAAGCTGGTGGCTGACGCCGTGACCCAAGGCAAGACTGTGGCGGCCATCTGCCACGGCGGATGGATGCTCTGCTCGGCCGCCGTCCTGCAAGGGCGGCGGGCGACCAGCTTCGACGCCATCCGCGCCGATATGTCCAACGCGGGCGCGGAATGGGTCGACCGGGAGGTGGTCCGCGACGGAAACCTGATTACCAGCAGGAAGCCGGACGACCTGCCGGCCTTCCTTCGAACCATCATCGAAAGCCTGGCCGAAAGTCCCGTGGCAGCGCCATAGGCGCCCTGCTGGAATGTTCCAAGGCGCGCCCCTGGGGCCGCGAGCCGGGCGGCGCGCCGGCCAGAATCACCTAGCGGAATGTCCCCCGTCCGCGGTGGGCCATGTATCCTGTTTCCCCAATTCTTCACCACCGGAGGAACTTTGTCATGTCGAAAGCACGTCACCCCGTACCCCGAGTCTGCCTGTGTGGCCTCCTGTCGCTTGCCGTGGCCCTGACGGCCGCCGCAGGCCAGGCCGGCGAAGTCGAGTTGCCCGATCAAACGTACATGCCCGTGAAGATCGACGAGGACTTCGAGTCGATCAAAGCCCGGGATGTCGCGGCCAAGGCCGAGATCATGCAGCGGCATCGAGAACTGCTCGAAGCGCGCTACGATTTGCGGGACGACCCGTCGGACGTGATGATGTCCGGCGGGCGCAAGGCGGTGCAGCAGGGCGTTCGCGTCCGGTTGCCCGAAGGGATGACCTGGGAGCGGCTCAATGCCATGTCGCCCGCGGAAATCAAGCGGCGGAACTTGTTCCCGATGGGCTTTCGGCCGTTGCCGCACGCCCACCACGAGACAGGCGGGCAGGTGTTCCCTCAAGACCAGATCGACGCGATGGAGGAGAAGGAACAGCGGGACCTGTCGCGGTTCGACGTCGAGTTCGACTTGCCCGACCACCTCACCCCCGAGTTCCCCCCGCCCATCTTCCTGACGACGCGGCCCGACCTGGGCGACGTGTCGCAGGGCGAGGTGCTGTCGATCAAGAACTTCTTCGGGATCATGAAGGGCAAGTTGACGCCGGTCCAGATGGAGGGGCTCCGTCTGCTCTTAACGCCTTTCCCGCAACAGCAGTTCAACATGACCGACGACCGGAAGGTGGCCGAGCCGAGCCTGGGGGTGACCTGCTTCGATTGCCACGTGAACGGCCATACGAACGCGGCCTTCCACCTGGATCCCGATACCCGGCCGCAGGCGGCCCGGTCGCGGCTCGACACGCCGAGCCTGCGCGGGATGTTCAATCAGCAGATTCACGGCTCGAAGCGGTCGCTCCGCTCGATCGAAGACTTCACCGAGTTCGAGCAGCGGACGGCCTACTTCGACGGCGATCACGTGACGGCGGCGAAGAAGGGCGTGTTTTTGCCCGACCGGGCCAGCAAGGTGGCCATGATGGCGCAAATGCAGAACATTCTCGACTTCCCGCCGGCGCCGAAACTCGACGAGTTCGGACGGCTGCGCCGGGACAAGGCGACGGAACAGGAACTGAAGGGGCAGGAGGTGTTCTTCGGCAAGGGGCGGTGCGATGAATGTCACAAGCCGCCGTTCTACCTCGACAACCAGATGCACGACCTGCGACTGGAGCGGTTCTACGAACCCGAGATGATCGCCGGCCAGTACAACAAGGCCGACGGCCCGATCAAGACGTTCACCCTGCGGGGGATCAAGGACTCGCCCCCGTACAACCACGACGGCCGGCTGCTGACGCTGGAGGATACGGTCGAGTTCTTCAACCTGGTGCTCCAGCTTCAACTGACCGCCGAAGAGAAGGAGGCCCTGACGGCCTTCATGCGATGCCTCTGAGCGATGCGCTTACAGAAGCAAATTGCCGCGACCTTCCGGCACTTGGCGGAGATTCCGCCGTCGCCGGAAGCACAAAAAACCTTGCGGCATATGGCCGATATGGAGGAGCAAGCGGTCCGCGAATGGGGGCTGGCCGATACCATGCGGAAGGACGGTTGAACGGGCATGGAGGTGACCGCCATGCGTTACATGTTTGCGGGGCCCGATTGACCGAAGGCCGGCCGGTCCCCGAGGACCCGGCCGGCTCGGCGGGCGAACGAGCCTCACTAACTTCGTTCTAGGAGCAATGTCATGAAGCGGATTACGCGAGAGCAATTGAACGAACGGCTGGCCAACGACGGGATTACGGTCGTCGAGGTGCTGGCGCCGGAGTATTACCGCAAGTTCCACCTGCCCGGCGCCATCAACGTGCCGCTGGGCGACACGTTCGACGAGCAAATCCAGCAGGGGGTGCCCGACAAGGACAAGCCCGTCGTGGTCTATTGCCAGAACACCGAGTGCCAGGCCTCGCCGAAGGCGGCGCAGCGCATGGAGGAACTCGGCTATCGGCAGGTGTTCGACTACGAAGAGGGGAAAGTCGATTGGCAGGACGCAGGCTTGCCCGTCGAGAAGTGAGCCGCCCATGAGCAGCGTGACCATCTTCGGCAGGGAGCTTCAGGCAGCGGTCCTGGACCTCGACGGGGTCATCACGCGCACGGCGTCGACCCATGCGCGCGCGTGGAAGACCATATTCGACGAGTACCTGCGCCGGCGGGGGCAGGACGGCGAGCGCCCGGCCGAGTTCTCCATCGAAGACGACTACCCGAAGTATGTCGATGGCAAACCCAGATACGACGGCGTTGAAGCCTTTCTCCAGTCGCGGGGCATCGAACTTCCCTGGGGCGAGCCGGGCGACGAGCCGGGCAAGGAAACCGTGTGCGGGCTGGGCAATCGGAAGAACGTCATCTTCCTCCGGCTTCTGGAAGAGGGGGGCGTGGAGGTGTTTGACGACGCAGTGCGCGCGGTCCGAGCCTGGCGGCAACGCGGGGCGAAAACGGCCCTGGTCTCCTCGAGCAAGAATTGTCACCGCATCGTCGAGGCGGCGAAAATCGGCGACCTGTTCGACGCGACCGTCGACGGGGGCGAAGCCGAGCGCGAACAGCTTCCGGGCAAGCCGGCGCCCGATACCTTCCTCCGCGCCGCCGAGAAGCTCGGCATCGGGCCCGAGGCGGCCGCGGTCTTCGAGGACGCCGTTGCCGGGGTCGAGGCGGGGCGGCGCGGCGGCTTCGCCCTGGTGGTGGGCGTTGCCCGCCGCGGCGGCGAGCAGCGGTTGCGCGAGGGCGGCGCCGACGTGGTCATCGCCTCGTTTGACGACATCCCGGAAACGGCCGGCCGGAGGGGACAGTCCCATTTTCGCGGCGAAAGACGACTCTCGACAACCCATACCGTCTCCGCCGCGAAAATTGGGACAGTCCCCCATGACGCCCCCTGGCAAAGCGCCCCGGCGCGCCGTCCGCCCTCGGCGCTGGAGTGCTTCGAGCGGCTGCGGGAGCAGTTCGCCGAAAAACGGCCGGCATTGTTTCTCGACTACGACGGCACGCTCACGCCCATCGTCTCGCGCCCCGAGGACGCCGTGATGGATGCGTCCATGCGCCGCGCCGTGCGCCGGCTTGCCGAGCTGATCCCCGTGGCGATCATCAGCGGCCGAGACCGCGCCGACGTCGAGGCGCTGGTCGACTTGCCGGAACTGGTGTACGCCGGCAGCCACGGGTTCGACATCCGCGGGCCGGACCTCCGCCGCGAGCACGAGGGCGGGCGGGCGGCGCTGCCGGAACTCGACGCCGCCGAAGAAGCGCTCCGCCGCGAATTGGCGAGCATCGAGGCCGCGCACGTCGAGCGCAAGCGGTTCGCCGTGGCCGTTCATTACCGCAACGTTGCGGAAGAACATGCCGAATCGGTGCGCGGCGCGGTCGAGCGGGTCGCCCGGCGGCACCCCAAACTGCGCATGCGAGGCGGCAAGAAAATCTTCGAACTCCAGCCCGACATCGACTGGCATAAAGGAAAAGCGGTGCTTTGGCTCATGGAGGTCCTGGGGATGGACCCGGAGCGCGTCGTGCCGATGTACCTGGGCGATGACGTGACCGACGAAGACGCTTTTGCCGCCCTCGAAGGCCGGGGGGTCGGGGTGGTCGTCGGCGACGACACGCTGCCGAGCCGAGCCGGCTACTGGCTGGCCGATCCGGATGAAGTGCAACCGTTCCTGGAAACCCTGATTCCCCTGCTCGAAGGGAGCGACACGTGAACGCAGGCATCCCCAATGAGGCCCCGGGAGGCCGGAGCGGCCCGTCGCCGCCGGTGGCGAACCCCTGGACGCTCGAGTACACCGAGTGGAACCCCCAACAGCAACCGCTGCGCGAGGCGCTTTGCACGCTGGGCAACGGACACTTCGCCACGCGCGGCGCCGCCGAGGAGGCCGCCGCCGGGGGTCCTCACTATCCGGGTACGTACCTGGCGAGCGGTTACAACCGGCTGGAGAGCGAAGTGGCCGGCCGGCTGATCGCCAACGAGGACCTCGTCAATTGGCCCAACTGGCTGCCGCTGAGCTTCCGGCACGAAGGGGGCGACTGGTTCGACCTGGCCAACGTGGAGGTCCTGCTGTTCCGGCAGGTGCTTCAGCTTCACGAAGGCGTGCTGCGGCGAACCGTTCGCTTCCGCGACGCCGAGGGCCGCGAATCGACGCTCACTTCGCGGCGGCTCGTACACATGACGCACGAGAACGTCGCGGCGGTCGAGTGGACGCTGACGCCCGAAAACTGGTCCGGCCCCGTCCACGTCCGTTCCGGCCTCGACGGCACGGTGATCAACGACGGCGTGGCCCGATACCGGGCCCTCAACAGCCGGCACCTGCGGCCGCTGGAGCAGGGCCGGGCGGGCGACGACGCCATTTACCTGGCGGTCGAGACAGTGCAATCGCACATTCGCATGGCCCAGGCTGCGCGAACCCGCCTGTTTTTCGACGGGCACCGGCCGGCGACGGAGCGCGATACCGAGCAGGAGCCCGGCTGGATCGCGCAGACCGTCTCCTGCCAATGCGAGGAGAAGCGCCCGCTCCGCGTGGAGAAGATGGTCGCGCTGTTCACGTCGCACGATCGGGCGATGAGCGAACCGGTCGAGCAGGCGTGCCGGGAAATCGCCCGCCTCCCGCGCTTCGAAGACCTTCGCCACAGCCACGCCCTGCGGTGGTCGCACCTGTGGAAGCACTGCGACCTGGACTTGGGGCGGGACGACGCCCCCCAGTGCGTGCTGCGGCTGCACATCTTCCATCTGCTCCAGACGGTCTCGGTGAACACGATCGATCGCGACGCGGGGGTGCCCTCCCGCGGGCTGCACGGCGAGGCCTACCGCGGCCACATCTTCTGGGATGAACTGTTCATCTTCCCGTTCCTGAACCTCCGGCTTCCCGAGCTGACCCGGGCGCTGCTGATGTATCGCTACCGCCGGCTGCCCGAGGCGCGCGTCGCCGCGCGCGAGTCGGGCTACGAGGGGGCCATGTACCCGTGGCAAAGCGGCAGCGACGGCCGGGAGGAAAGCCAGGTGGTGCACTTGAACCCGCGTTCCGGCCGCTGGGTGCCCGACGAAACCTACCGGCAACGGCACGTCAACGCGGCCATTGCGTACAACGTGTGGCAGTATTACCAGGCCACGGGCGACTGGGAGTTTCTGTCCTTCTACGGTGCGGAAATCATCCTCGAAATCGCCCGATTCTGGGCGAGCCTGGCCGAATATCACGCCGACCGCGACCGGTTCGAAATCCACGGGGTCGTCGGCCCCGACGAGTTCCACACCCGGTATCCCGGTCGCGACGAACCTGGACTCCGCAACAACGCCTACACCAACGTCCTTGCCTCGTGGGTGCTCGATTGCGCCCGCGAGGTCCTCGACCTTTTGGGCGAGGAACGCCGCGGGGAACTCGCCGAAGAACTGGGCCTGTCCGACGAAGACTTCGCCCGCTGGGACCACGTGGCCGGCAAAATGTTCGTCCCCCTCGGCGAGGACGGCATCATCCGCCAGTTCGACGGCTACGAGCGCCTCGAGGAGTTCGATTGGGACGGCTACCGGAAGAAGCACGGCGACGTCCAGCGCCTCGACCGGATCCTCGAAGCCGAGGGCGACGACGTCAACCGCTACAAGGCCGGCAAGCAGGCCGACGTGCTGATGCTCTTCTACCTGTTCTCCCGCGAGGAACTGCAAGCCCGCTTCGCGCGAATGGGATACTCCTTCCGCCCGGAATGGATCGGCAAGAATATCGGCTATTACAATCGCCGCACGTCGCACGGGTCGACCCTCAGCCGGGTGGTTCACTCCTGGGTGCTGGCCCGCTCCGACCGCGAACGGTCCTGGCAACTCTTCGAGCGGGCTTTGGAGAGCGACGTGGGCGACATCCAGGGAGGCACCACTTCCGAAGGCATCCACCTCGGGGCGATGGCCGGGACGGTGGACCTGGTACAGCGCTGTTACGCGGGCATCGAGATGGGCGACGACGTGCTTTGGGTGAACCCCTGCCTGCCGGATCCGATCCAGGACCTCCACTTCCAACTATGCTACCGCAGCAACTGGATTACCGTGGAACTGACCACCCGTCGCGTACGTCTGACGGTCGGCCGCAGCCGGAACGAACCGGTGAAGATCGGCTTCCACGGCGAGGTTCGCGAGGCCCGGCAAGGCGAGGTGCTGGAGTTCGCCCTCGACGCCCCCTGCTAAGGCGGCGTGGGATAGGCTTCCAGCCTGTCTTTTTCGCTGACTTCCGTGGGAGCCATCGCGCAGTTCGCCGACAGACTGGAAGCCTAACCCACGATGGCTGGAAGCCTAACCCACGACAGGCTGGAAGCCTATCCCACGATGGCTGGAAGCCTAACCCACGACAGGCTGGAAGCCTATCCCACGATGGCTGGAAGCCTACCCCGCTCAATACCGCAAGACGGCGGCGGCCGGCTCGCGGGTGGGCATTTCGTCCGGCGGCCAGGCGAACACCTCGGCGTCCTGATGCAGGGCCATGGCAACGGCCTGGTTGACCAGTTCGTGATCGCCGGGTTTCGGTTGAGTGTGCAGCTCCACGGTTCCCACCTGGCCGTCGAACCGGCCCCATCGTTCGGCAGTCCGGTCGACCAGCAGCGCGGCAATGCGTCCTTGGGATCCGGCCCACAGCACGTCTTCCAGCCGGTGGGTGCCGCGGCCGTGCGCGGCAGCCTGGCGGTAGGCGTCGACGGCCCGGCGGTGCGACTGCTTCAGCCGCGACTCGACCAGCTTCCAAGCCCGGTCGCGCAATTGGTCGGGTCGCACGTGGTCGGGGTTGCCGGGAACGCCCTCCTCGAACAGGTACCGGTAGGAACACACCTCGCGGAAGGTCGCCATCAGCGGTCGGTCGGCGGCGAGCACGAGGGGAGCCGTCTCGGCGGCCAGGGCGCGGGCCACCGCCCTGTCGATCCACTGGCAGTATTCCTGCAGCCGGGTCTTGCGGACGCTCTTCTCGACCCCCCCGCCGTGCCCATGAAACACGGCCGCCCGATCACCCGCGTCGCCGGCCGGCGCCGCCCGGGTGTGGAACTGCAGTTGTTTTTCTTCTTCGATGAATCGGGCGAGGTCCTCGAAGTCGTGGGGGGCTTCCGGCAGGGGACGCTCGGAAGCCGCATAACGCGACGCTTCGAACAGCCGCACCGTCTCACCGCTCAGCGCCAGAATAAAGAACCGGGCGTCGTCGGTTACCAGCGGGAGCAGGGGGACGGTCCAAGCGCGGTCGTCCACCACCACACGTTCCTGAAGTTCCGCCGGGATGTGCAACTGCTGGAATCCTTGCGGCCAGAAATACAGGGCGAGTCCGTCTTCCTGCCGACTCCAAAACAGCGGATCGTTCACCAGCGACGATGCCGGGGCGAACACGTCGCGGGCGTCGGCCGAACGCACCCCTTGCTCGACGAGCATCTCCTCGGCCCGGCGGATCAGGTTCTTCAGGCGGATCGGATCCTGCCGGTTCTCCGGCTCGGCCCGGTGTGTGGGCATCAGCAGCGAGGCGCACCAGGGTTCGTCCATGGCGGCCAGTTCCCGAAGCAACGCCTTGGTGACCGGTTTGGGTGTTTCCAGCATGTGTCGTTCTCCTGCGCCGTAAATGGGCCCGATCGAGCGGGGCCGGCGGCGTATCCGGTCGGCTCCGCTCATTCGACAGGGAGCAAATGGCGTACCCACAGCCCTCAGCGAGCTGGATCGTCCAACCAGCCCTCGACGATGCGTCAACATGGCACGCCGGCACGCTGCGATATGCAGGCAGGCATGCCGTAGAAGAACCACGTTCGGCGCGGCGAAGGTCTTCGCGGCGGCGGCGCCCTCCGGCCGGCCGGGGCTGCCATTTTGTCGCGAACGGCTGCCAGGATGTCGCATCCGCGCGGCGCCCCGCCGGCGCACCGAAACGCCGCCCCCATGGCATTGGATGGGCTCCTCAGTTCCCTGCGTGCGCGACGGCACTTGCGGCCGGCGCACCGTCACTCAAAGTTCACCCACCACGCATACGCGTTTTGGAGGAGTTTCCCATGCTCATTGCCGCACGACAAATCTGCAAATGTTCGATCGAAGAGATGTTTTTCGATTACTACGGCCGGCCCGTCTACTGGAGCGAGGTCGAGCGCACCGGCTGACTCACGTGGTAAGCGCTCACAGGGGGCTCTCCCAATTTTCGCGGCGGATGGGGCGTTGGTTGCGGACAACGGTCTTTCGCCGCGAAAATGGGACTTTCCCCCTTCGCATCGAGCGGAGAAAACAGCCGGCGCCGCCCCGTGAACGGTTACGGCTGAAGTTTCGGCGTGAGGATGACCGTCACCGGCGTTTCGAGCGGTGGGATGCGCTCGGTATAGGCAGTGTAGGCGAGCATGTGGTTGGCCTGGCTGCTTTCGACGGGCAGGTCGAGCATGGCGGTGGCGAAGTTCGCCACGCAGATGAAGTCGCCCCCCTCGGCCTGGTAGGTCTTCTCGCCGTTCGGATCGACCCAGAACCCCGAACCGGCGAACACCCACGGTTCGGTCATCGCTTCGCCGGTTTCGGTATTCTTGATCCAGTCCTGCGCCCGGGCGGTTTGCACGTCGCCCTCGGCATCCTTCCAGCGGACGGTCACTTCGATTTCCGTTCCGCTGGCGGGGACGTACTCGGGATGGAACTGCACGGGGCCGCCCGGCTCGGCTCCGACGGCCAGCAGGCCGGCATGGACGGTCACAGCCTTCACATCGGCCACCACAATGGCCTCATGCTCCTTCGTGTAACGCAGGCAGGCGAACATCTCCAGCGGCACCTCGCGCTGGCAGACCTTGCCCACAAACACAACACTCCGGTTCTGCGCGTCGAGCCAGACGGGTTGTTCCGCGTCGAGCGGTTTGAGCGTATCAGGGTTGCCGACCAGCGGCGGGCCCAGGTCCCACGGTTCCGGCTTCGGCGGCTCCCAGGTTTCGTCCACGTCCGGCGGTTTCGGGAAATCGAGCGCCGCGTCGTCGGGGTCCGGCTCCTCCGGTTCCATGGGGTACGGCAGGGGCGCCTCCGGCGGCAAGTCCGCCGGCTCCTCCGGCGCCACCGGCGGATCGAACGGTTCCACAGGAGGTTCCTCGGGCTCCACCGGTGGGTCTTCCGGTTCCACAGGAGGTTCCTCGGGCTCCACCGGTGGGTCTTCCGGTTTTACAGGAGGGTCCTCCGGCTCGACCGGTGGGTCTTCCGGTTCTACAGGAGGGTCCTCGGGCTCTTCCGGCGGATCGAACGGTTCGGGTTCCGGAGCGACGACCTCGGGCTCCTCTTCTCGCTCGACCGCTGGCGGCGGTTCGGCCGGCGGGCAGCCGAGCAGCAAGGCACACCCTGCCAGAAATCCCGCCGCCGCGACCAAGCGATACCCTATGGGATACGGTTTCATGTTTCCTTCCCTTTCTTTACAATGTGGCAAACTCCGACGGCCCCATGACGCACTACCTGCCGAAGAGCAGGGCGACCGTCGCGGAACCGATCCTCAGCAACATTCCTGAACTTTCTCCCAGAATACCCGCAAACCGGCCGGAACGGCAAGGGCCGTCCGCAGCCGTCGCCCCCGAACGTTGTGAAGCCGATGACGATAACGACACCACCCTCGGCGGAACCGCTGCCTTTTCTTGCAGCGTCCACGGGTCCCAACACCGCGGCCGTGAGCGTTTGGCACAAGTCGGCCCCGCCATCGGTGCGCCGCGCGATGGCCCGCGGCGATCTGCCGGGCGGCTGGTGCGCCTGGAAACACCACCTTTCAGAGCGGCACTGTCCTGCCTATGCAGACTCTATTTTTTCCGGCGGCGAAGCTCCGCTCTACTGGGGGCTATCGCCCGAGTGGCTAGCGCGCTCCTCGACGGTCCTTTCCTGGGGCCACACCGCCGAGGAAGCGGAGCAGGGCGTTCGAAGTTGGTTGAACGAGACGGCCGGCGGCGCCCCCGGGCTTGAGTATGCCATTGAGGCTCTAACCCTGGCCCGCCGCCTCCCCCAGCTTGCCCAGCGATTGTCGCCCGAGTCCTGGTTCACCCTGCTGCCCCACTTGCTCGACACGGCCAACGACGCCGGCACGATCGACCTGGAGCGGCAGCCGTTGCCGGTCCAACTCCTCGCCGGCGAACTTCCGCTTACCCTGGCTTGCCTATTTCCGGAACTGAAGCCCTGCCGTGCCCTCGCACAGGGCGCGAGGAAGGTCCTCTCGGCCGGGCTGGTCGACTTGCTCGACGGCGCCGGGCTGATTCACAGCCGCCATTTCGGGCTGATGCGCCCCTTGTTGGCTTGCTGGACCCGGTGCCGCGTGTTGGGCGACGATATGAAGCGCCCGTGCTTCACCGCGCCGGCGCGGCGGCAGTACGGGTTCATGATTCGCCACGTGCTGCGATTCGCGCGGCACGACGGCAGCGCGATGCTCGGCCCGGCATGGCAAGATGGCGAAGGGCGCCTGCTTCGAGCCGCCGTGGCCATGGGCGGCCGGGCCGACGATCGCGCCATCGCCCGCTCGGTACTCCCGGCCGCCGCCCGGCGCCCCGGCCCGAAGCCGGTTGCCGCCGCCCTGCCGGAACCGGCCACGCAGAGCGAGTGGGCCGCCACCGCCCTGCTCCGCAGCGACTGGTCGAGAACCAGCGAACGGCTGGCGGTCGTGTACCCCGAAAAATCCGTGCAGGTGGAACTCGGCTGCGGCAAGGAGGTCGTTTTGAGCGGTCCCTGGAGCCTCGACGTCACCCTCGACGGCCAACGCCTGAAACCCGAGTCCGATTGGGAGCAAGTTTGCTGGGTATCCGACGACGACGTGGATTACCTGGAGTTGGAAATCGGACTTCAAGAGGGGGTGCGGGTACAACGGCAGATGGTCCTGGCTCGCCAGGACCACCTCCTGTTTCTGGCCGACGCCGTCCTGGGTGAGCGGTCGGGGAGGCTCGAATATCGGAGTTGCCTGCCGCTGGGCGGCGAGGTCGAGTTCCACCCGCAGCAAGAAAGCCGCGAGGGCCGCCTGCAGGGGGCCAAGCCCCGGGCCCTGGTCTTCCCGCTCGCCCTGCCCGAGTGGCGCACGCTCTGGGCGGCCGGCGAATTGACGGCGGTCGGGCTCGAGGGGAGTGGCTGTCGTGTTTGCCCAGCGCCGGCGCAGCCCGAGGTGTCGGAGGGAAAGGCCGCGCGCCCGGCCAGCGGCTCCCCGCACGCCCTCGAGTTGACCCACACCGCCCGGGCTGCGCGCCTGTACGCGCCGTTGTTCTTCGACCTCGACCGCCGGCGATTCGCTCGCTCCTACACCTGGCGGCGGCTCACCGTGGCCGAGGCCCTCGAAGTGGTGCCCAACCACGTCGCCGCCGGCTACCGCGTGGCCGTCGGCCGCAGCCAATGGCTCGTGTACCGCTCGCTGGCGCCGAAGGGCAACCGCACGCTGTTGGGCCATAACTTGTCGAGCGAAGCGCTGCTGGCCCGGTTCGACTCCGATGGCGAAATCGCCCCC
>PWXP01000524.1 GCA_003561895.1 Planctomycetaceae bacterium
CCTCTTCTGATTGTGCGCCATACTTCATACCCTCGCAGTCGCCCATTCTTCATCCCCCATTCGGACTCGTTCACCGCTGAAATCCCGGCCAGAGAGGCTTTTTCGGACAGACACTATCTACCCCACAAGTCCTATTATACGCCACCGGGGGCTGTCTGCACAACCCTGGACCGGGCGGTTGGGCCTATATTCTGGAAGACTCAGCCGAGTCCCAGCACTTCTGCCGGGCGGAGAGCCGCGCTCGGCTAACTCGGGGGCGGGCGGAATTGATGGCCGTCATCCGCGGGCTGGAGCGGCTGCACTTCGCCTCCCAGGTGACGGTCGTGACGGCCAGCCGGTACGTCGCGCGCGGCATCGAAGAGTGGCTGCCCCGATGGCGCGGGAATGGTTGGCGCTCCCCAAAGGGTAAGAGGCCCAAGAATGAAGCCCTCTGGCGCCGCCTGGACGCCCTGTTGGACCTCCACGATGTCGGCGTCGTGTGGGTCGATTCCCGGAATACGGCGTCCCCAGGCCCGGAAGGGGCGACGCCTTTGCCGGCTGATATGGGCCAGTTTTCAATCACTTTGAACCATCGTCATGGAGAATAGCTATGAGCGAAACCAGCGAAACCAACGAAACGAGCGAAACGCAGAACCGCAAGAAACGAACACCGATCTTCAGAAAAACCGAGTTCCTCACCCTCGCCGAGGTCGTCGAACTGACCGGTTGGTCACCGGAGGAGGTTTTGGACCGGTGCAACTGGGGATATCTTCTCTTGATGTTCGCCGATGAACCTAGAACCGTAGAAATCATAATCGACGACTACTCGGAGCACCGGAAGTGGGGCTAGGGAGTGGGGCTAGGGAGTGGGGGCGCACGGCATAACGTCGTTTCACCACACTGCGAGCAACAACTGGGCCCTGGATGTCGTCACTACCCACCATGTGCGCACAACTTGCAGAAATCCGGGTGTCAGATCCGAGACGTCGGAAACATGCTCGCTCTCAGGCTACGACGGCCGGATAAGATGGCATAAGCCTCTCGGTATAGCTCCACCTTACGACCCTTGCGGAGTCTTTACGGCTCACCTCCTTTGCCCCGGTAAACCGTAACTTGGAGTGGCAAAGGTCTGGCCGTTGAGGGCTACCGCCGCGGTTTTTCGAACGTATTAATTCGTAATTCCATGTCGTTGGTTTGTGACACAAGGGACTGGCCTGGCATCCCCATCTCGCGAACGCGCCCGAAACCCAAGCCGCCGATATGACTCCCGGCGAAGATTCCCATTCGCGTCCTGGAAGTGTACGAAAGTCCGATCCCGAGTCCATTCGCACCGCCCCCGCGTAAGTGCGAACATTGCCAATAAACGGTTAATTCCGTGATGCGGGACATCCACATTCCAGTAGGCTTGGCATACGGACGAGCTAATTAGCGAGTAATTAGACCGAGGAAACCTCAAGCGTCGCTATTTTCACATAATTAGCCGGGAATAGCCGGCGCGACCACGCTTGAGCACCACAATTGACGGTTCATTAGTAAAGCTCATTGTTCTTGTGGTCTGACAAGCACTTCCCCTATGCACTTCAAGAGCTGGCGTCGCTATTAATATTATTTAGCCAAGCAGATGTGCCCCATTGACCGTCTAATTATCAGGTAATTGGACCAAGGACACAACCAACGCGAGTGAGTCCCGGTAATTAGCCATGTATTAGCAGGTACGGCTTGATTTTGGAGTACGGATTCCTTTACGGTGTCTTACATTGACGGCTAATTACCAGATAATTGGACGAAAGGAAGGACAGACGTGGCTATTTTTCGAGTAATTAGCTGGGAATGAATGCCGTTTGAGACTCCATCGACCAGATAATTAGCGGTTTATTAGTGACGTTTAGTTGCGCTTTGGTTGGCAAGCCGTTGTCTCTATGAATGCCAGGAACTGACGTCGCTATTAACAGTAATTAGCTCGCAATCGAGGGAAGCTCGGTGGCTTGCCGTCATAGTGTTTGGGTCGTTGACGGTCAGGTACTCGTCGCTTGTGGCCACGCGCTGAGGTAATTAGCAAGTAATTAGGCAGTAAAGCATTTCAGGGTGCTTATTTCAGAGAAATAGCGATGTAGTGGCAGGGTAAGTAAAAAGAAAGCGGAACCGAGTACTAAGGGCAGGGAGATGGAGCTGTTGAGGTCGTAGCATTCAGAGCAATAAATAGAGGGTGATGGGCGGCGGTGGGGGATGGACCGTCTAATTAGCGGGAAATTACGGGCGTGCCTGCGTAATTACCTGGAAATTACGGAGGCTGTCTAATTAGCAGGAAATTACGGAAAGCCTGTCTGTGGGTGATGAGGAGATAGTCGAGGGTGGGATGGAGTATTCGCTGGTGAATAAAGAGAAATAGCGTCATGCGGTATCCCGGGAATGCAGTATGGGATGACGGTGGCGTTGACGGCGGCGTTGACGGCGGCGTTGACGGTGGAAGGGTCGATTGTCGGGTAGGGTTGGTGGGAAAGGCAGCAGCGTCGTGGCGTATGAGTGAAGGCGGGGTCAGCGACGGGAAACAAAAGGAAATTGCCCAGGGAGCTGCATGAAGTGGAAATCACAGACGAGCAGCCCCCTTTGTGACAGGCGACGGTCGAGAATCGCCGGTACGGCCCTTCTGGAGCCTCGCGGGCCAAAAGGTGGTAGAAGCCACCGAGAATCGCAGGATTGCGTCAGACGGGCTCTGAGAGCGTCTGTTTCGGTCCGCCTACGATGGTTGACGGGCAAAGGTGATTCTGTTACGTTCTCCTCCATGAACATCATCCTCAAAGCAGCGAATCTTGCCCGAGAGGCGCATGCCGGGCAAGGACGGAAATACCACGACTCTCCATTTGTTGCTCACCCAGCCCGTGTTGCGGGTCGGGTCGCGGTCCATGCACGGGGCAGCGAGGCGATGGTCGCGGCTGCACTCCTCCACGATGTCGTCGAAGATACCCCGTACACGCTCGATGACGTGTCCGCAGCGTTCGGCTCCGAGGTGGCTGGGCTGGTGGGGGAATTGACCAAGGCATCGAAAGGCAGCCAGGCTTCGAGACGGGAACGGAAGCGGCAGGATCGGGAACGCCTTGCGCAGGTCAGCGACGAGGCCAAAATCATCAAGTTGCTGGACCGCATCGACAATCTTCAGGACATGGGAGACGCCCCCAAAGCATTCAGGGACAAATACTGTGAGGAGTCGCGATTGCTGGTCGAGGCGATTGGCGAGGTCGATCCCGAACTGAGGGCGGAACTCTTGGATACCGTTGGACGGCTGGAACGGAGGGAGGTGTCGGAGCCCGGATGCTGACGGGTTGCTGCCGCTTTCGCAGTCGGTGAAGAGGTTGCATGTCTCGGCGCGCCAAGAGTAGGCCGCCGCCCTGCATCCACCGGCCGCAACCTCTCTGCCTACGGACCAGCCCGCCCCAACCGCTTCAGTGCCGCCTCGCGTCGTTTCGCCCGGGCCTCCTCCACCACCCGCGACCGGAGCCATGCCCGGTACGCCGCTTCCGCCGTTGGGAAGACGGCCGGGGGAAAATACTCCTCTTCGTCGTCGCCGGGGTCGTCATCCGGCACCCAGAAGTCGGATTCCGGGTCGTGCAGAAGGTCGCCCAGGCTGTCGCGAACCACCCACCCATCGCCCCGGGCCTCGATCCGGGTTCCGTCTTCCAGCCCGCCCGCCTGTGCCTGCTGTACCCGCGTGGCAAGGTCACGGGGCTCGTCCATTGCCTCGGCGGGTGGTGCCAGCGGAGTCTTCTCCCGGGCCGCCCGTCGTACATCCTCGCGAAGGCATGCAACCCACTCTTGGTAGCTGCAGTCGAACGGGTCCGTGCCGATGGCCCAGACCTCGTTCACCAGCGGGCAATCGGCCTCGGCTGTCGCCTCCTCCGAATCGCAGGGGCCCACCAGCAGGCCATGGTAGCAATCCTCGACGCCGGTTACCAATGCGCCTTCGTCTTCCCCGTCACGTTTGCGGGACGGCTGCCTCGACCCCCACTCGTCCAGCATGGGCATCGCCTGGCGGATCTCCGCTTCCGTCAGCAGGCCTTCAAGATTCACCGCCAACTCCGGGGACACCCGCCACCGGCGCAGGGCCTCGTACATCGGCTCGATCGCCTCGTCGGGCAACCGCATCACCGTCTTCATGTACTGCGCGTGATCGGGAGGCAGGTCCTGCCATTTGCTGATCATGAGGAAGTCCTGGTCGTCCCAAAACACCTCGAACATTTCTTCCAGGCGGTAGGAGACCCGCCGGATGATCCTGAGGTCCACCTTGTGGGGGCCGCTCTGGAGCATCATCGCGGCCACGTCCGGCATGTCATGGGCCACGCGGCCGGCGGTCATACACGCGGCGAAGAGGACGGCAGCGTCGAGCAGGGAGGCTTCGTGCAATTGGGGCTGCCGGTGCCGAGCCCAGAGGTCGGCCAGCAAGTCCACCTGGACCGGCA
>PWXP01000128.1 GCA_003561895.1 Planctomycetaceae bacterium
ACCTCGACCGGGAGATCGACCTGGAGGCCGGGCTTTCGCCGGAAGCGTGGGAGGGAATCGAACCGGTCGAGTTGGAACTGGTGTACCAGCTTACCACGCTGCCCTGGCCGAAGGAGCGGGTGCCCTCGGTGGCCGTGCGGGCGTTCCATAACGGACGCAACGTCTACTTCCACATGCGATGGCCCGACGAAACCGAAGACACGGTCGAACGGCCCGGCGCGTTCGTCGACGCCGCCGCCATCATGTTCCCCTTGGGCGATCGGGTCCTGCCCGCCTCGGTGATGATGGGGTTCCTGGGCCGGGCGAACATCTGGCACTGGAAGGCGGGTGAAGACCGCCGGTTCTGGACTCCCGACGATCAGCCCGAAGACGCCGCCTACGCCGATTACCACTACCCCTTCGACGAACAGGAACTGTTCCCGGTATCCAATCCCGAAATCGTCTCGGCCGTCGACGACCTGGTGGCGGTTCGAGCGGGAACGGTCTCGCGGAAAGACGATCAGCCCGTCCACGGGCGCGGCGCGTGGCGCGACGGCCACTGGGAGGTCGTTTTTGCCAGGCCGATCCAAGCCGCCGATCCCGAGACCGACGCCGTGTTCGAACGCGGCGCCGACGGCTGGTGCGCGTTTTCGGTGTGGAACGGCTCGGCCGGCGACCGCGGCGGGCGGAAGTCGATGTCCGGCCTGGTCCGATTGGAAATCGAATAGCGGAGATTGAAACGGCCATGTCCTTCCAGCCTGATAAACAACATGTTCCACTTCTTTCGGCACGCCGTCTCGGCTTGCTCGCGCTCGGCCTCGCCCTGGCCGCCGCGGCCTTGGCCGTCGCCGGGTACGCCGGCCTGCGGCGCCGCGAGGGGCCGTTGCCGGTTATCGAGCCGGCGCCGCCCTTTGAGCTGCTCGACCAGGAGGGCCGCACGGCGCGGCTGGACGACCTGGGCGGGCGTGTGAAGGTGCTCACCTTCTTCTACACGGCGTGCAGCATGCCCGACCAATGCCCGCGCACGACGGAACAGTTGCGCGCCGCGGGCGAAATGCTCGACACGGCAGCGGCCAACGACGCGATGTTCCTGATGGTCAGCTTCGACCCTCAGCGCGACACGCCGGGCATGCTTGCCCGATACGCCGAGTTGTACGGCGCGACCGGGCCGAATTGGCACTTTCTGACCGGTTCACCCGCGGCCATCGACGCCGTGTGTGCCGACTACCAGATCATTCACGAGCGGCAGGAGGACGGGACGATCCGCCATTCGATGCTCACGTTCCTCATCGACGCGGAGAACCGGATCCGCCGGCTGTATTTTGCCAACACATGGAACCCCGACGAACTGGCGGCCGACATGGGCCGGCTTACGGAGGAATTGCAATGAACCGTGCGGTGCTCCAGGTTCTTCTGGCCGGCGTGGCGGCGGTCGCCCTCGGGGCGGCCCCCCCGGCGGGCGAGGAACATTTCTTTGAAGTTCGGGCGCGAAAGTTCGAGTACGAGCCCCATGTCCTCCGCGTCAATCGCGGCGACCGGGTGCGCATTCGCCTGCTCAGCGAAGACGTAGCCCACGGCCTGTACGTCGACGGCTACGACCTGAACGTGGTGGCCAATCCCGGCGAGGACGGCTCGCTGACGTTCACGGCCGATCGGACCGGCCGCTTCATCTTCCGCTGTTCGGTCACCTGCGGCGAATTTCACCCCTACATGATCGGGCACCTGAAGGTGGAGCCCAATACCCCGTTCTTCACGTACGCGGCGCTGCTGCTGGTGCTGGGCGCGGGTATTCTGGCCATCACCGCGGTGCGCAGGCGAAGGGAGGCTTGATATGAGCGAATCGTCCCCAACCCAAGAGCAAGCGGCGGCCCCTGAGCCGGCGAAGGAAAAGGAGCGGCTGTTCGGGCTGCTCGACCTCGACGCCCGGTTCGACCTGACCCGGTTCCGGCTGATCCGCGCCCTGTTGAAATCGCGCTGGATGCCCCTGGCGTTGATCCTGTTCAATACTTTCATGTTCATGATCATCCTGGTGGCGACGCTGCTGGGCGGCTTTTCGGCCGGGAACTACAATTTCGGCATCATGCTGGTGTGGATCCTCTGGTGGGTGCTGCTGATGTTCGTGCTGGTGCCCGTCTTCGCCCGCGCCTGGTGTCTGATGTGCCCCTTTCCCATCTTCTCCGACTGGTTCCAGCGGCGGCGGCTGATCAACATCGGCGAGGAGCCGAAGAAGCCGTGGGGGCTCAACCGCCGCTGGCCGAAGTGGCTGAAGAACATGTGGCTGATGAACGTGCTGTTTCTTGTAACCACGTTCTTCTCCGGCTTCCTCACGGTGCGCCCCTTCGCCACGTTCGTGTTGCTCGGCTCGGTGATCCTGGCGGCGTTCATCGTGGGGTTGGTGTACGAGAAGCGGTCGTTCTGCCTGTACCTGTGCCCGGTGTCGGGGTTTCAGGGGCTGTACTCGCAGTTCGCCGCCGCCGAGATCCGCCGCAAAGACGACGCAATCTGCAAAGCGCACAAGAAGAAGACCTGCTTCATCGGCAACGAACAGGGCCACGGCTGCCCCTGGCTGCTCATGCCGTTTAAGTTCGAAAAGAACACCTATTGCGGCATGTGCCTGGAGTGCTTCAAGACGTGCCCCCACGACAACATGGCGTTCAACCTCCGCCCCTTCGGCGCCGACCTGCTCGTCGACACCAAGCTGGAGTCCAAGGGACTCGATGAAGCCTGGAAGGCCTTCATCATGCTGGGCATCGCGGTGGTGTTCTACCTCGGGTTCCAGGGGCCGTGGGGATTTATGAAGGACATGATCCGCGGCACCACGCTGCCGGGCTTCCTGAGCTACATTGCATTCCACACCGTATTCTGTCTCGCGGTCATCCCCGGCGTGTTCCTGGCCTTCTGCTGGCTGTCGAAGCTCGCCAGCGGCAACCGCGAGGTGCCGCTGAAGAAGGTTTTCACCGGCTTCGCCTACACGCTGATCCCGCTGGGCCTGGGCGTTTGGGTGGCCTTCAGCTTCGGCATCATCCTGCCCAACGGGAGCTACCTGCTGCACATCGCGTCCGACCCGTTCTCCTGGGGATGGAATCTGTTCGGCACGGCCAATTTTCCCTGGACGCCCGTGCTGACCGGGTATCTGCCGCACTTGCAAGGCATTGCCATGCTGCTGTTCTACCTGTTTTCAGTCGATTACGGCACCAAGCTGGCTCGCCGCATCTATCCGGAGCCGGCCCAGGCGAAGCGCGGCTTCGTGCCGATCCTGGCCGCTCTCACGGCGGTGACCTTCCTGTTCCTCTGGCTTTACATGGGGTAAACCAACGATGAAACAACGTGAAACCATTGCCCTGGGGCTGATGGCCCTGGCGACCGTGGGGACCCTGGCGGCGATCTTCGGCTACGAGCGCTACCGCCGGGCGACCCAGTTCGACGTCGTGCTGATCGCCCGCGCGCCCGAGTACGGCAACTGGGACCCGCGCACGATTACCGTGCCTCGCGGGCAGCCGGTGCGCCTGCACATTCGCAACATCGACACCGTCAGCCACGGCTTCGGGCTGCCCGCCTTCGACGTGGCCGTGCGGGAGATCGAGGCCGGGACCGCGACCACCACAACCTTCACGCCGGACCGGGCCGGCGAGTTCCTGTTCTTATGCACGGTTTGGTGCTCCGAGCGACACCTCGAGATGACCGGCAAACTGGTGGTGCAATGATCCCAACCGGTCCTCCGTCCATGCTTTCCCCTTCCGAGGCGCTCCTCGCGGTGGCTGCGGTGTGCCGGACTCAGCGTGCAAGACGTAGATGAGTGGGTGTCTGCGCTGGCCCGTGAAACTGGGCACTGCGTGTAGTATCTACGCTGGTAAACCGTAGGTTGGAGCGGAAAAAGTCCGGCGTTGAGGGGGGCCGACGCGGTTTGTGGGCGTATTAATTCGAAACTGCACTTTAGGCGATCACAGGGCAAGTGCAACCAGGACTTCAAAGAGCGGTTGACATTCGCGGTCGTTGGGGTCGTGGGGCAGAGCGGCGAGGAATTTCTTTGTGCAGCATTTCGCGGGAAACGCACCGTCGGCGGTCGGCGTGCGAGGGACGGCGGTCGGGGTTGTCCCAACTACGCTCTCGGCGGTCGGCCAGTTCGCCCTCGCTGAGGTTCCAACAGCATAACTCGACCAACGTGTACAGCCACTGGTTCAAGTGCCAACAGCCGATGTTCGACCACACGTTGCGGACCTGTTGCTTGCCCGCGCCCCAAATCTCCTTCACGTCATGGAAATGTTCCTCCTTGCGCTTTCGATAGGTGATCGTTTGCCAGCCCTCGGGATGGTGTCGCGCGGCGCTGAAAATCGACAGTCGATAGGCGCTGAAAATCGACAGTCGATAGGCGCTGAAAATCGACAGTCGATAGGCGCTTGAAAATCGACATTTTGAGGAGATGAAGATTCGGAACGTAGGCTTTC
>PWXP01000161.1 GCA_003561895.1 Planctomycetaceae bacterium
GACCGCAGCCAGGGCGAACTGGCCGACCGCCGAGAGCGTAGTTGGGACAACCCGGACCGCCGTCCGTCGCACGCCGACCGTCGTCGGTGCATTTCCCGCGAAATGCTGCACGAAAAAGTCGTCGCCGCTCTGCCCCGCAGCCCAAACGACCGCGAATTCCAAACGCTCTTTGAAGCCCTGATTGCACTTGCCCTGGGGTCGCCTAAAGTGCAGCCAAAATCTAGCCGGTATCGTCGCGCGCAGCGGAGGCACGCGGCACCCCTCGACCGAAGGGTACAGCCGGAATTCTCCTGTTCACCTGCGCGGCCGGTGCGCCGTATAACCTGGGCGTGGGCAGTTTTCCCGTCACGTACCTGTCGCCGACGCGCCCACGCCCTCACCCCCGGCATGTTCTTCTGGGCCGCCCCGCCGGAGCGCCCGGGCGAAGTCGAGGCGGTGTACGTCGACCGCATTTTCCTGGTGCGCGAGCCGGCGCCCGAAGATTAGCGGCCCTCGTCCTCTGGTCGATCGGCGTGGCGCAGGTGCTTAGCGGCCGGTTCAACGCGGTCGGATATGCAGGTAGCAGCAGCCGTCGCCGCCGGGCTGGTAGGTGTCGGCGTGGAATTGGAATCCGGCCGACTCGAACGAGCCGTTGTCGACACGCGCTGCGATGCGGCAGAGCGTGGCGACCTTCTCCTCGGGAAAGCCGGCTTCGAGCCAGGCCTCCTTCAAGGGGCATCCGTGGAACTTGATGTCGAGGGCCTGTTCGTCGTCGCGGATCACCTCGGGCCGGAACATCCTCCCCTGGTCGGGAGTTCCCCCGAGGAACGCCTCTTTGAGGCCCTTCAGATCCGCCGGCGCGAAGGGGGCGTACTTGGCGCCCTTTTGCCGCCCGCGCCGGTAGATCGCGCGGCCCATGATTTCCTCCGCCCGATCCGGACCGAGTTCCGCGCACAACTCGTCGTAGAGGAGGGCGTAGATCATCGCCCGATTCTTGAACGAATCGTACAACTGGTGCCGCAACCTGTCGTCTTGTTCCATGACTCTCTCCTGCGTGGGTCGAACGCGAGTATTCGGGCGAGCGGGGCAGCGCAGCGCTTCGCGCCGCAGGATGGACATTCCTGCCCATCGGCCACCGGCGCATAACGAGGTGCAACCTGCCCGCGCGGAATGCGAAGGGGACAGTCCCCCTGTGAACGGACCAGCCGCTCGCTTCACTGCCTGGATTCTATCCGAATTGGTCTGGAACGTCGCCCCCCGCCCCCTTCGCCGGCAGAGGGAGGATCGTCGCGCCCTGCCGGGCCAGGAACTGCTTGCGAACCCAATCGAGCCACTCAGAGGAGGACGGGCCATAGGGACGGAACTTCTCGATCCGGCCCTGGCCTTCTTCGTAGAGCACCGCGCGATGCTCGCTGAGGCGCGAGGCCGCCGGGCTGTCGATCAGGCTGCTCGAATCCGACGCGTTCATGCGGAACAGCACGCGCATCTCCAAGTCGCGCAGGGCCTGACGGTCGAGTGCGCGCGAAAGGGCGTTGTACCCGTCGCACCACAGCAGCCCGTGGATGCCCACGGCCGGTCCGCGGCGGAGCACCTCGGCAAGCTGCTGGGCGGGGGTGGCGGGCCGCTCGGCGTCGAACCGGCTGAAGCCGAAGTCGTCGTCGCCCTTGAGGAAGTCGCGGAAGCGGGCGAGGTGGTACACCAGGAAGTAGACGGGCGGGGCGTCCTCGTCGTCATCGGTCTCGCGGCGGGTGCATTCGGCCAGGATCTCGCTGATCGGCCCCGCCACCTTGCGCGGCGAGACCACCGCCACTTCATGCGGCAGCACGCCGGCGAGGCGCTCCCACGTGCCTGCCTGGGGAGAGTCGGGACGCATGCCGTCGAACACGTAGAACCGCGCCCGGGGGGGATGTTGCGCCGCCAGGCTCACCAGGGCCGCGGCCAGCAGCCCCAGCGACGCCGGCTCGTCCTGCCCGACCACCAGCAGATTGCTTCCCCCCTGCCGGACGAACGAGGCCACTGTGGGGTCCTTGATGGCCACCGGCGCGCCCAGCCAGGCGTGAGCGGCGGGCGATGGGGCCGGCCAGTGCCCGGCGCGCAGCAGGGCGGCCAGCGGCGCATTGGCGGCCGGGTCGGCCGGCACGTTGCCCTCGAACACGATGGGCGGTTCGTACGACGTACGCCGCTGCTCGGCCAGTCGCCCGAGTTCGCCCAGCAACTCGTCGCGCTGCCCGTCGGGCAGCCAGGCCACCTGGAACGGATGGTTTCCCTCATACAGCCCATTCGCGTCGTTGTAGATGGCCTCGCCCGGCCGACTGAGTAGCCGGGCCGCCGCGTTCTCCTCGCTGAGGATCAGGTGCGAATCGGCCTCGCTGCACTGCAGGGCGATCCGCACGGCCATCTGGCCGATGGTACTGCGGGCCAGCGAATACGCACCGGAGAGCGTCTGCGAGCCGAGCAGCACGTGGATGCCGAACGCCCGACCCTGACGCACCAGCCGGTCGAGGTACAGGCCGGCGTCTTGGGCCAGCCGGTCGTCCTCGACGAACAACTCCTGGAACTCGTCGACGATCAGCAGGATGCGCGGGACGCGTTCCTCGGGCTGCGCGTTGCGGTAGCCCCGGATGTCCTGCACGCGCACCTCGCGGAAGCGGTCGCCGCGGCGGCGCAGTTCGTCGTCGAGCCGGGCCAGCACGCTCAGCCCGAACTCGCGTTCGCTCTCGATCGCCACCACCCGGGCGTGCGGCAGCTTCCCCGCGGCGTAGGCCTTGAACTCGACCCCCTTCTTGAAGTCGACCAGGTACAGTTCCAGCTCGTCGGGACCGTATCGCAGCGCGGCATTGGTAATCAGCGCGTGCAGCAGGGTCGACTTCCCCGAACCGCTTTTTCCCGAAATGAGCACGTGCTGCGACGTGCCCTTTCCCAGCCGCAGGTATTGCAGCCGGGTGGCGCCGGCGCGGCCCAGCGGCACGTCGATGCCCGCGCGGCTGTCGGCGGTCCATTGCTTTTCGGGCTCCGGCGCGACGGTGGCAAAGGGCACCTCAACGCGGGACGCGTCCTCCACCCGGGCGCCCACCTCGCGCACCATTTGTGTGAACTGCTCGGCGGGCGGCGGCGGCGGGAACTCCAGGGGCAGGGGGCCGTAGTCGGGGTGGCGGCGGGTGAAGCGGCCGTCGGCGTAATCAAGAGACACCGCGTGCGGGGCCAAGTCGTCCCATTCGAAACCGCGCGGAAGCGGTTGGCTCCGGTCGACGCTTAGAAGCGTGAACACCCCGCACCGGGCCCCGCTGGCCACGATGCTCTTCAACCGGGCGGCCGCCGCCTCGGTGAAATTGGCCGGAAAATCGGCCACGACCAGGAGCTGGTACGGCTCGGCCATCTCGCCGGCGAACGCGTTGTACGCCTCGACCGTCGCAAACGTGTTGCGCAGGTACACCTGCAGGACGTTCTCCATGTGCGCCGTCAGGTCGGCCAGGCGCTGCTCGACGTGCGTCCGCTCGGTCCAGATGCGGCTGGCCACGAGTTTCTCGTCGTAATCGGCCAGGTGCATGAAAGCCGCGAAGTTCTCGCCCAGGCCCACCGGGTCGAGGATGGTCAGGCGCAGCTTCCCCGGCGGAAGCGCCGTGAGCATCCGCAGCAGGATCGTCTGCATAAGCGCGAACGCCGCCGCCCGCTCGCCGGCGCCGGCCTCCAGCATCAGCAGCGACCGGTCGGGGAAAGGCAGCACGGCCGAAAGCTGGAACTCGGTCCGGTGCAGGCGCAGTCGTTCGTCCCGCGGCAAGCCGTCCTCGATCTCCGCCAGACTGATCGCATAGCGGCCGAAACGCGCCACCGGCGGAATTTCCCGGGGCGGAGTCCATCGCCGCCAGTCGGCCGAGGTCCAGTCGGGGAAGCGCGCGTCGCACGACCGCTCGCAGTGGTCCAGGGCGGCCTCGAACCGGTCGACGCCCGAGAACCACCGGTCGGTCAACTCGGCCCACGCGCGCCGGTATTGCTGGTCGCTTTCGAGCATGGTGGCGGCATGTTCCCGCTCGGTCCGGTCCGACTCGTCCCGATAGCGCCGGTGGATTTCGGCCATGCGGCTGGAATAGCGCGACTCGGCCGCTTCCAGGCGCCCATCGCGCCGCGTGGTAAGCTGCGCCGTTCGGGCGGCGTGCCGCGCGTCGATCTCGGCCAGCGTCCGGTCCCGGCGGCCCTGGTGCTCGGCAAGGGCTTGCTCGAATTCCCGGTCGGCCACCCCCGTCTGCTCGTCCTGCCGGGCGGCGGCGGTGGTGACGGTGTGCTCGTATCGGGCCTGGACCGCCGCGCGTGCCGCCGGCATCAGCGCGTCGATCCGGGCGAGTATCTGCTGCAACGGCACGTAGATGAGTGCACACTTGCGGCGGGCGATTCCATACAGCCAGACGATTCCTCCGGCATAGGCGGCGGCCGTGGTGACGGTA
>PWXP01000057.1 GCA_003561895.1 Planctomycetaceae bacterium
CTCTATGGTGGGGCATCGGTCGCTATTGCCGGCGCGATTCCAGGCAGGCGGCGTGCAAACCAGCTTGGTTGCGGCTTGTGCGGCCCCACCATTGTTGTACGCGACCTTGACCCACCCTACGTAGTCGGACACCGCCCCGATCGTTTCGAGCCCCGTTTGCGAAAGCGGCGTCCCAAGCCCTACGAAAACCTGCGCGAACCGCGACGCAATTATAAGCCCTTCCCAGGCAAGTAGTTATGAAAGTCCAAGTGCCATTCGATTCCCGACCCCTCTTTACCTGTCTGGCCATGATGCTGGTGGCGACCATCATGCTGGCGGTGCCGGAACCTTGGCCAAGGATCATCCCCAGAACGGTAACCAGCGATCAGCAGGATGATTACCGGGTACGGCATGGCGCGGCTACGGCGTGCCTTTGGTGAGCATCGCGCCTTTGATGAACCAACCGTCCGCTTCGCTGGTAACAACGGTGGCGGCCGGGCCGAGATACCGCCGGACCACCTCGAAATCGGGCAATTCCGAACCGTCGACCTGTTGCCGGCGCAGTTCGTGCCGCCTTCCCGTGCCGAGCACCGCGTTGAGGATCCGCGCCAGCAGCGTCTCGCCCTCCGGCATCTTGCCCTGGCGCACCAGCTCGTAGGTGGGCCGATATTCTTCGTCGGTGCGCGAGAACAACTGCGCGCTGCGCGCGTCGATTCCCAGCTTCGCGATGGCCGCCTCGGTCACCCGGTAGTCGATGTCGCTGCTCAGCGGCCGGAAGGTGTCGTCCGGGTTCAAGATGCCTTCGAGGAAGTCCAGGTGCGACGCCACCAGCAGGTGCCCGTGCGCCACCGTCACCGCGGCGTGCGGCAGCAGGCGCTGCTCCTCTTCCTCTTCCAGGTCGTCGTCCAGGTCGGGCCTCGGCGGTCGGGGCAACGACGGCAGTTGGGGAGCGTCGCCGAGCTGCACGCGGGGAACGCGGACGTCGCCCGGTTCCTCCTCGACGAGTTCCCACACCTCGTACCCGTTGATCTCGCGGCGCCGGGCGGCCGGGTCGTTCTCCATCGACTTGGCAATTCCCCCGGCCACCTGCTTCGGGGCCTTCGTCTCGATGGCGAACAGCAGGCGTTCGCTGGCCGGGGTGATCGGAAGGCGGTAGTCGCTGAGGACCGAAATGCGGGGACCGAGGTGATCGATCAGCTCCCCGCGCAAGTCGAGCTGCGGCCCCTTCGGATCGACCTTCAGGCTCTCCAGCACTTCCTCCCACAGCCCCACCTGCTTCTGGTAGGCCCGCAGTTCCCCGCCGATCTTCCGGATGATGAACACCTCCGGACCGTGGCTGATTTCCCACGCCTGGTCGGGCTCCATTTCCCGGATGGGCACCTTTGCGGGCAACTTGACGCCGAAATCGGCGAAACCCGTCCGCAACGCTTCCGACAGCACGCCGGCGGCAAGCTGGTCCTGATGCTCCAGGGAGACGGCAAAGAGGAAGACGGCCCCGCCGAACAATTCGTCGAACAGCGGGCCGAAGTGGTCGAACATATTCTGGATGTCGGCGTAGAACGTGCTGTAGGTGGCCAACTCGCTCGGCACCCAGGGTTGGGGGGTGAAGTCGTCGGCGTTGGGGAACGAGAGCATCTTCATCGCCCCGCGGTAGGGCGGCGGCGCGTGGACGGCCGTCCGGTAAGTCAACTCGTGCCCCTCGGTGGCAAAGTCGGCATAGCCGCCCACGCCGCGAATCCCCTCGAACCCCTGCTCCCGCAAAAGGTCGAGCATGTCCCGCCCGCGGCGCGGTTCCGGCGGCGGCGAGAGGACGCGCATCGCCTCGGCCAGCGCGATCGGGCGAATGTACCAGCGGAACTGGGCCCGATCGCGACCGGCATCCTTCGCGCAGCGGTCCATCACGGCGCGGAACGAGGGAAGTTGGGCCAACGAGTCGGACCCGGCGGTTTGCATCTGGGAAAGGATGCCGCGGATGACAGCCAGGTTGTCGGCCACCCCCAGCACGCGGTCCGTCAGGAAATAGATCGCCCGTTGCGGCTCCGCCCGCTCGCCCGTCTGCCCGGCCTCCGGCGCGGCACGCGCCGCGCGGTCCTTGGCGGGCCGCTCGGGCAGGTCGAACACGATCACCCGCGTGTCCTGCACCTCGAAGGTCTGCCGTTTCGCACCATCGCGAAGCAGGTTGGCGCTCACCCTTTCGAGAAGCTGCTGCGCCTCGGCGGTGTTGCCCGTCACGTCCACCAGCATGGCCACGGCGGCCTCACGGCGTGCGGGCTGGACCGTAGCCACCGCAATTTCGCCCGACGGCACGCCCTCGAGGTCTTCGAGCTTCAAGCCCAGCCGCCGGCCGAGGTCCGACCAACGCTCCCGGAACTGCCTTTGCAGGTCCTGGGCGAACGGTTCCATAATCGGGTCGGCCATCAGTTTGCCGAACTGCGTTTGGTTCCAATGCTCGCGCAACTGCTCGTAATCTTCGACCGCGGCGAAACCGACGGTCGTGGCCGGCAACAGGCGTTCGCTGCGCAAGGGCTCCGCGGCGCAAACTCCCGCCGTATTCAGAAGGGCGCTCCCGCTGCCCAAAAGGAACATCAGCACGAAACGTAACACAAATACCTCCTTACGATTCACTTTTCTTAATCCAGCCGGTTTGGCTAACAAGCACATTTTCACTCGGGTAATACAGTGTAAACCGATCGCTCCCCTGACGCTAGAGCGGATTATTCATCTACGTAGGGTGGGTCAAGGTCGCGTCATTCGATGGTGGGGCTTCACAAGCCGCAGCCGAGCCTATTTCCAACCCGCCGGCGTGGAAGTACGCCGGTCATAGCGACCGATGCCCCACCAAGGAAGCGGCTTGCTTGACCCACCCTACGTATATGAATAATCCGGGCTACGGGCAACAAGCCACCCCATTGCGGCAACTCGTGCCTAGTTCAGGGCGAGTGGGCGACAACCCGACGAAGGGACGATTGTGTTACGGATAGCATGCGGGTATTATCCTATGTGGGGCACAAACTGCCCGATCCGGACCGTCCGTCCTCCGTACCCCGCTCGCATACTATGCACATTTACGAAGGCATCCTGGCCGCGACATCCGAGGGCAGGCAGGTCCTGGCCGCAGGAGCCCTGCTGGCTGCGGGCGGTACGGCCCTGGGCTTGTGGCGGCTCGACTACCAGCGCATCCCCGGCGTCGCCGTGCTCAGCTCGGCCTTCTTCGTCATTTCCACCATCCACGTACCCATCGGCGCCACCACGGTGCATTTGGTGCTCACGGGGCTGGTGGGGTTGGTGCTGGGCTGGGCCGCCTTTCCCGCCATCCTCGTGGCGCTCGTGCTGCAAGTGGTCATGTTCTCGTTTGGCGGGCCGGTCACCCTCGGGGTCAACACGATCATCATGGCCGCGCCCGCGGTGGCCTGCTATTACCTGTTCCGCCGGGCCGTGCGCAGCGCGAATGAACCCCTCGTTTTTCTAGCGGGGGTCGCCGCCGGGGCCACGGCCATCCTGTTGGGCGGACTTCTCAGCGCAGTGGCCCTGAGCGCGGCCGGCAGCGAGTTTCAATTGTTCGGCCTGGGAATGTTCCTGGGCCACCTGGTGCTTGCCCCCATCGAGGGCATGGTGACCGGCAGCGTGGTCGTCCTGTTGCGCAAGGTTCGACCCGAACTGCTCGGCGCCGAGTTGCTCGAACCGTCACCGGCGGAGGTGCGCTATGACTAAGACGATGTGCATGATAACCCTCCCGCTCGCCGTGGCGTTGGTGGCGCTACCGGGCCGTTCGCCCGCTTTCGCCCACGCGCTGCACTTGTTCGCCGAGGGCGACGGCACGGTCATTCGCGGCCGGGCGTACTACCAAGGCGGAAGCCCTGCCGTCGAGGCGCAGGTCCTGGCCTTCGGCCCCGAAGGCCGCAAGCTGGGCGAGACCCGGACCGACGCCGAGGGCGCCTTCACCCTCTCGGTCACCTACCGGTCCGACCACCGCCTGCTGGTGGTCACCGGCGACGGGCACGGGGCCGAGTTCCGGGTGCCGGCCGCGGAGCTTTCCGCGTCGCTGGCGCCGGCCGACGCGGAGCCTGCGCTGCCCGCCGAAGCCGCTTCCCCCGCCGATGAACTGGCGGCCATTCGCAGCCAGCTTGCATCGCTGCGCGAGCAGTTGGCCGGGTACGAGCAGCGCACCCGGCTGCGCGACGTGGTCGGCGGCATCGGCTACATCGTCGGGCTGGCGGGTGTGGCCTTCTACATGGCGGCGCGGCGCGCCGAACGAGCCGGGAAGTTTGGCTAACCCGGGTTATTCATATACGTAGGGTCAACGTCGCGTAGATCGTTGGTGGGGCTGCACAAGCCGCAATCAAGCTGATTTGCAGCCCGCTTGCCTGGAAGCACGTCGGCAGTAGCGACCGATGACCCACCAAAGAAGCGGCTTGTTTGACCCACCCTACCTA
>PWXP01000323.1 GCA_003561895.1 Planctomycetaceae bacterium
CACAACTCGAACAGTTGAAGCCACGTAACGTCGGATTCCGCGTTGCACACGACCGAAACCGCGAAGTCGTGAAACTGATCCAGCTCTTCTTTCGTAACATTCACCGCAATACCTCGAAAGCTGGGTAGCATACCACTCGACACAGCAGAGCCCCCGTCCATCATGCAGGTTACCACGTTCGCCTGGTGGCGTCGAGGCCCCACACTGCGCCCCCGAGGGCCGCGCCATCGGCCGCTGCAGCCGCGCGCATCGTCGGTGCGCCCACCGGCTGCCCAACGGTCCGGCTCTCGCCAAAACGGATCGCGGTTTCGAGCGTTTCGAGTGTTGCTTCTGGTTCGACCTGATGGCGTACAAGCGGAGGGACGACGAGACCCGAGCCAAGGTGCTTGACCAGTTGACGGCCGAAGCCCAGGAACTCGAGATGGGCTATTGATGCAGTGTCGTCGAGCACCATAGAATCCGCGTCCGGCCGCTGCCTCGTCGCGGCGAGTGAGGCCCGGAGAGGGCCTTGCGTCGTACGCTGGGCCGCCAACCCCCACTTACGCCGGAGCATCTCCCAACTTCCAACTCCCAACTCCCACTTCCCACTTCCCCCCTGGCCCAGTTCTATGGCTTGCGATCCGGCGCTGGATGTGCTAGGCTGCGCGACGTGTGCGCATGTACAGATATTTTGACCCACGTACTTGCGGAATGCCTCGGTCTTGGCGCGAAACCGTTCGCGCGCGGCTGCGCGGGAAGCCCTTTGTGCCGCTCGCCGTGCATCGAACCGCTCCTGACGGCGTTGCCGAGCCTCCTCCTGCCACTGCTCGCGCATGATCTGCAGCCGGATTCTCTGTTCAAGTGCCCGGTTCCTCTGTTCATGTGCCCGGTAGAAGGCCGTCCTTTCAGGGGAGTAGCGGGGGCGGTAGCTGGAAACGTACCTGTAGGTTCTCCGGACGATCGTCTGCCCGCTAGCACTTCCGGGGTACAGCGATCCCGCAACGCCGCCGAATAGGGCGACAAGCAGAAGGGAACGGATCAGCAGCTTCAGTTCGGCCATGATGGCACCTCCCGTGGTGGATGTAAGGGGTGTTTCTCGATTATATTCGGGAGGCGGCCGGCGTTTGGGGTTATCGGCTCATGAGACGCTTCCGTTTCGGGGTGCAGACTGCTTTTCCAGGGGACGGCACAGCGGCGTGTGCCTGCTACATTGCGGGGGCTACCGGTCGACGTCGTGCCAGGCCGCCGCGAGGGACGGCGGGACGGCCACGGGCGACATTTTGGCGTAGCGAGACAGCGCACTCAGGCTGAACTCGTCCCGCCGTACGAGCGATTCCATTGCACCCCTGGCCCGAAAGTCGTAGTGGGCCAAGAGCGGCTCGACCCCCGCGTCGCCGGGCAGCCGCGGCAGGCTTGCCCAGGTGCCCGGTTTGCGGGTGGACAGGAGCCACGTTACGGCGGCGGCTGAGACATACGGCATATCGCACGCCGCCAGCAGCCACGACGCCCACGGCGCCCAACGCATGGCCGTCAGCAGGCCGGCCATCGGGCCCTGGGCGTCGGGGGCGTCGGGTAGCCGGGGGCAGCCGGCCAAACATGCAGGAACGTCGCCCGGCCCGGCAATCACGACCCCTTTGCACAGGGGGCTGAGTACCGAGATCGTGTGCTCCAGCCACGTGATGCCCGCGCCGGTTCGCAGCAGGTGCTTCGGCCGGCCCATCCGGCGGCTCTTGCCGCCGATGAGCACACAGCCGAATAGGGGCGTCCGCCGCCACTGGGTTTCCAAGTAGGCTTCCACCAGCGGCAACACGGCCGCCAGGCGATCCACGTGGCGGGGGACCACCTCCAGCACCGCCTCGGCCTCCGGCGGCGGCTGGGCTTCGCGCTCGCCGAGCAGCCAAACTTTCGGCAGCGGCGTATGCTTGAAGCCTTCGACCAGCACCAGGTCGTGCCGCCGCGCCGCCTCAAGCCAGTTCGGTGAGTCGTCGGGCAAGTGGGCAGCGCGGTGAACGCGGTGGAACGTCTCGCCCGGGCCGCACAGTGTGACGTCCGCGCCGGCGCGGAAGAATCGGTCGCTGTCCTTTCCCGGGCGGTCGACTTCGAACCCGTGCACGTCGTGTTTGACCACCGCCACACTCAGCCCGCCGGAAGAAAGCCGGCGGACAAGCTGCTCGATGAGCGTCGTCTTGCCCGAACCGCTCCAACCGCAGACGGCGAGAATGGGGAGGCGATCGGCAATCATCGGTAGGAATTGTTCCTGGGCGTTCGGCCGGTAAGGGGACAAGTACCCGGCCGGCCCGTCAGCGGTTACCCGCTCGGTTCGCGGCACCTGCCTCTTTGTGAGTGAACGAAACCGTCCTGTAGAGCGGTTGCTCACAGCGGGCAGGTCCGGAAGAACTCCAGTATATCACCGGCCGCGTGGTCTTCACGCCCCGGCGGCACGACGATATAGCCGTTAGCCCGGCACGTGGTGAATACGTCGGCGGAACTGGCGCCGAATACGGGAGAAAGCCGCCAGGCATCGGCCGGGGCGTCGGGGGGCTCGCACACGGCCGTCATGAAGTAGGTTCGTCCCGCCCGGGGCCGCAGGCCGGCGGTCAGCCGGCCCCAGCTCCGGGACGGCAGGTCCGTCCGGCCCTCCATGCACTCAATCGCCAGCCGGACGTACCGTTCCAGGCACAGGTGGGCGGCCAAGGGATTGCCGGGAAGCCCGAAAAGCAACTGCTCGCGATTTCGCGCCAGGAGCAACGGTTTGCCGGGCTTCTGGCGGACCTTATGGAACACCGGCTCCGCACCGTATTGTTGCATCACGTCGGGAACCAAATCGTACGATCCCACCGAGACGCCCCCGCTGAGCAGCACCAGGTCGCAATCGTTCGCCTCCTCGACGGCGCGCAGGATGGCCTCCCGCCGGTCGGGAACCTGGACGCGCATCCGGCAATCGACGTTCATCGCTTTGAGCATAGCCGCCATCATCGGCCCGTTCGAGTCGCGGATTTCGGTTCGCCCCGGTTCCCGCTCCGCTGAGACCAGTTCGGCGCCGGTGGTGATGACCGCCGCGCTGGGGCGGGGAACGGCCCGCACTTCCCGGCAGCCGACCGCGGCCATGGCCGCCACCATCAGCCCGGTGATGCGCTGGCCGGAACCGGCAATGAGCCGGCCTGCCGCGCATTCGCTGCCCGGCGCCGCGATATGGCGCCCCGGGAGAACGCGCGGCGGCAGGGTAACCTGCCCGCCATCGCAGCGCGCGTGCTCCTTTTGCACGACAGCTTCGGTACCGGGTGGGCAGCACGCTCCGGTGGCGATGGCCAGGTAGGCGTCGTCGCGGACCGGGGTCTCGCACAACTCCCCAGCGGCAATCTCGCCGAGGACGGCAATGGTCTTTCCCGCCGAAGCCAGGCGAACCGCGTAGCCGTCCATCATGGCCCGGGGGAACGGGGGGCAATCGCGGTCGGCCCGCAACGGCTCGGCCAGGGTCAACCCGAGGGCGTCTTCGATGGGAAGCCTCCGCGGCCGGCGCGGGCGGGCCGCCATGCAGACCAGGCCCTCGGCCTCATCGGGAGCAACCATGACCGGAGTCAGGAATTCGCATTGGGTCATGCCGGTTCCAGTCGTACATAAGTATCGTAGAAACTGACGCTGCCGCCGATGGGATCGAACATGCAGGTGTTCTTGACCGCCGGGTCGGTCCACATGGCGGCGTTGGCGTGAACGCCCGCCGCCCGCCGCGGCTCGCCGCGGATCACGTGCCCGTCGATCGTCACGTCGCCCGCCCCGGTGGCCCAGTGGCCGAAGCCCAGGGCGAAGCTGGCCACGCCGGGCCGGACCGTCTCGGTGGCGACGAGCTTGCCGACCATGGGCGTCTGCGCGCCGGCGCCCAGGTCCCACCGGCCCTGCGGATTCGTGGCGCTGGTCACTTTGACCCTCTGCCCGGACCGGAGCCCCAGCGACGCCGCGTCGCGCGGATTGATGAGGATTGCATTCTCGGGCATCAGCGGCGAAAGCCAAGGGTTGGTGATGGTGCGCGACTTGCACTGGCTGATGGTCCGGTGGGTGATCAAGAGCAGATCGTGTCCTTGGCGGAGCGCGTCGGTCGACCGGCCGGTGAAATCGCGGATGGGCACGTCGCGGGCGTAGCCGGGGTAGTGTTCGCCCGTGCCCGCGTGGATCGTACCGGCGGTCTTCTCCTGGTACAGGTTCAGCAGCTTCGCGTAGGGGTGGGCGGCCCGGTCGCCGACGTAGCCTTCGGCGTGGTTCTCGAACCGCCCCCCCCGGTTGAGTACGTACACCACCTTCGGCCACATGGCCGGGCCGACGATCGCCTGCCAGCGGCCGGCGTCGAACACGGTCGCCGGCAGATGGCGGCGGGCTTGGAGGAACAGCTCGGTCTCGCGCTGGTCGGCGTCGGGCACCTGCTGCGAACCGTCC
>PWXP01000287.1 GCA_003561895.1 Planctomycetaceae bacterium
CGGTTTTCCAGACTCGCCCCCCCACTTCTACCCCCTGGCTTCGCCGCCGGAAACGCCGATGGAAATTGACAGATGTACGGGCAACCAAGCTTAGGGGATCGGACGCCGGATTGCAAAGCGACAAAACAGGCCACGGGGAGGCCTCCGATTTCCAAGCCTGACTCCGATTTCCAAGCCTGACCCCGATTTCCCCTAGGCTGAGTCCCGATATTGGTCGGGCGGCACGATGCGCGCTTGCTTCGCGAGCTGGCTTGCCAGATACTCTGCCGTAGTACGATCGTCCTCTTTGTAGGGCAGTCCGGAAATGTTGGCGCATCTCGAAGCTGCGTTGGTAAACACAAGCTGGACAGACCACTAGGGTTGGACGGCTTCGACGGCGCGCCCCGCGTTCGGCCGGGCGGCATGGCTGCGCAGCGCCGCGCCCACGAAACCGGCGAATAGCGCTTGGGGGCGTGTCGGCTGCGACTTGAATTCCGGATGGAACTGGACGGCCACGAACCAGGGGTGGCCGGGCAGTTCGACGATTTCCACAAGCTGGCCGTCCGGGCTGGTGCCGGCGATGGCCAGGCCGTGCGCCTCGAGCTGCTTCCGGTAGGCGTTGTTCATCTCGAAGCGGTGCCGGTGCCGCTCGGCGACGGCCTCCGCGCCGTACACCTCGGCCGATCGGCTGCCGGGGCGCAGCACCGCCGGCTGGGCGCCCAGCCGCATGGTGCCCCCCTTGTCGGTAACCTGCCGCTGCTCGTCGAGCAGGCAGATGACCGGGTGGGGCGTGTCTTTGTCGACCTCGGTGGAATTGGCGGCTTCGAGGCCGGCCACGTTGCGGGCGAACTCGACCACGGCGCACTGCATGCCCAGGCAGATGCCGAACAACGGCACCCCCCGCTCCCGCGCGAACCGCACCGCCTCGAGCTTCCCGTCGATGCCGCGTTCGCCGAAGCCGCCGGGCACGAGCACGCCGTCGGCCCCACACAGGAGCTTTTCCGGCCCTTCGCGCTCGACGGCTTCGCTCGACACCCGCAGCGTGCGCACCTGCGCCCGGTGGGCCAGCCCCGCATGATCGAGCGCCTCGTAGATCGACTTGTACGCGTCGCGGTGCTCGACGTACTTGCCCACCACGGCGATGGTCACCTCGCGCTGCGGGTTGCGCATCCGATGCAGCAGCTCGCGCCAGTGGTCCAGTTCGGGCTCGCCGCCCCGCAGCCGAAGGTTCCGCACGATCAGCGCGTCGAGCCCGTGGTCCAGGAGGCTGACCGGCACCTCGTACACCGAGAAGTCCTTGTCGCGCTCCTCGATGACCGCTTCGACCGGCACGTTGCAGAACAGGGCGATCTTGGCACATTCGTCGCGGCCCAGCGGGCGCTCGGTGCGGCAGATGAGCACATCGGGCTGGATGCCGATCTGCCGCAGCAGGCCCACCGAATGCTGCGTGGGCTTGGTCTTCAACTCACCGGCCGCCTTCAGGTAGGGGATGAGCGTGAGGTGGATGTACAGGCAATTCTCCTTGCCCGCGTCGAGCGCGTACTGCCGGATGGCCTCGAGGAACGGCTGGCTTTCGATGTCGCCCACCGTGCCGCCGATTTCGGTGATCACCACGTCGACGTCGTCGCCTTCGAGCTTGGCGATGACGCTTTTGATTTCGTTGGTCACGTGCGGGATGACCTGCACGGTCTGGCCGAGGAACTCGCCGCGCCGCTCCTTGTGGATGACCGACTGGTAGATCTGCCCGGTGGTGTAGTTCGAGTCGCGCGTCAGCGGGCTGGAGGTGAACCGCTCGTAATGGCCGAGGTCGAGGTCGGTTTCGCTGCCGTCGTCGAGCACGTACACTTCGCCGTGCTGGAACGGGCTCATCGTGCCGGGGTCGACGTTGAGGTAGGGGTCGAGTTTCTGCATGCGGACCCGCAGCCCGCGGCTTTCCAGCAACATGCCGATCGAAGCGCTCGTGAGCCCCTTGCCCAAGGAACTCACCACGCCGCCGGTCACGAAGATGTGCTTGCTCATACCGTTGCCGTCCTGGTTGGGGTTTCCTGTTGCCGGCCGGGGCGAGTGGCGAGTTCGCGTTCACCGGCGGGGTGGACACCCCGCCCCCGGGGGATGCGTTCGTTCACGGGTCGGCGCGGACCGTTTTTTACGCTACCCGGGAAGGGGACAGTCCGCACCCGGGAAGGGGACAGTCCGCACCCGGGAAGGGGACAGTCCGCCCGTGAACGGTTGCCGGGCTCAGAACATGGAGTTTCCCGTCCAAACGGCGGCCTGCGGACCGGCACGCGCCCTCCTTCGGACTAATGCCTTGCTTTCCGTCACTCGCCCAAGCCGGCCATTCTACGATGCGAGCCGCGGGGCGGGGAGTAGGGTGCACTGAGAAATGACACGGCTGTTCCGCGAGCGCCTTCTCCTGTTGGCCTTTTTTACCTTCCCCTTGACCGTTGCCGGGGTGCTGCGAACAATATCGGCAGAGTAAGTTTTGTTCTTGGATTCTTCGAAGGCTGCTCAAGCAGTTTGGACACATTATGATGTTGCCTTTGCCTCGGGTAGCGATTGGGGCAATGGAACCTGGAGGAAGCTATCGGCCGATCCTCTGGGCCCTCCTCGATGCGTTGCGACGGCAGGGATTGCACATCCAGCCGTTTTTCGCCACGGCGTTCTTCTCGGAACACCGCGTGGAGGCCGTGTTTGCCGGGGCGAGCCCCCGGCACCTCGACCCCTTGCTCATGACGCCGGAATTATGCCGAGAGTGGTTTATTCGCGGGGCGGGCTCCGCCGATTTGGCCGTGATCCATGGGGACTTCGGCGATCGGGCGAGCGGCTGCCCCGCCGGAAGGCTGGAAACGCTGTGCGAATGGCTCGATCTGCCCCGCCTGGGGGTACTCGATGCCAGCCGCATGGGCGATTCGCTGCCATCGCCCCCCCCAAAGCTTGACGGCGTCCTGCTCGATCGTGCGGAGAGCGACAGCCGGCTGGCGGAGCTGACCATTCGGATTGAGACCCAGTGGGCGGTTCCGGTGTTGGGCTCGCTGGAGCTGCTTCCCTCCTTGCGCGCCGAGTTGGAGGATGTGCAGCCAAGCAGGCGACCCCTCCAGGAGATGGGGCGCAAGTTGGTCAGCCATTTCCAGAAGGCGGGTGAGCCGGAACGCGTCGTGGAGATTGCAACCCGGCGACCCGCAACCTGGGAACATCCGCGGCTGTTCGAGCAGGATCCCCCCTTGGGTAGGGTTGTCATTGCCCTAGCCTACGACGACGCGCTGAATTGCTATTTTCCCGATGCCCTCGATCTGCTCGAGCTGCGCGGCGCCACCATTGTCGACTTCTCGCCGCTGAACGACGATTCGCTGCCAGAGGCCGACGTCGTCTACTTGGGCGGTGGGCAGCCCGAGCGGTTCGGCAAAAAGCTGGCTACCAACGATTGCATGCGTTTGGCCTTGCGAAACCACTTGCGCAAAGGGGGCCGAATATACGCCGAGGGCGGGGGATTGGCGTACCTGTGCCAGCAGATGGAAACGGCAGTAGAGTCGCATCGTATGGTAGGCATTCTGCCTGCAACGGCGCGCCTCACCGAGGCCGACTCGCGGCCCCGCCCGGTCGAGTTGGCCGTTGCCGAACCCTGCTGGCTGGCCAAGAAGGGGCAGGCCATTCGAGGATACCTGGACGGCCGGTGGCAGCTTGAGCCGGCGGGAACGCTTGCCAGTTGCACTGCCGATGCGGGCGTGCCCTATCCCCTGGTCAAGGCGGGCCGGACCGTCGGCAGCCGTGTGCAAATCGACTTCGCCGCGCAACCGCACTTGATTTCCGCCTTCTTCAGCTTCACGACGTGCCCTTCGGACGTGGCCGACCCCTGGCAATTCCAGTGACCGGCGCACTAGGTGCAGGGATGCGTTGCAAGTAGCCATTCAGGGGGGCTGTACTAATTGTCGCGGCCCCAATGGCGTCCCAGAAGGCCTTCTCGGATCGTCCTACGAACACCACTGGGAATGGAACTTCCCCGCCACGCCCACCATGCTGGCCATCCGCACCGAGCGGTACAAGTACGTGTACTACCATGGCGTGTGGGACATCGACTCGTTCCACGACCTGGTGGGCGATCCGGCCGAGCGGCACAACCTGATCGACGTGCCTTCGTACCAGGAGAAGATCCGGAAGCTGCGCGAGAAGATGTTCGCCGATTTCGAGGCCCGAGCTGGACGGTGTAGCCCGAGCTGGACGGTGTAGCCCCTGTGACGGCCGGGCGCCGAGGCCGCCGACAGCGACAGCGTGTCGGCATCAGTGACAGATTGTCGCACCGGTCGCAGGTAGGCGCCGGCGGTTCCAGAATTTCGTGGGATAGGCTTCCAGCCTGTCAGCGAGAACCGATAGGCTTCCAGCCTGTCAGCGAGAACCGATAGGCTTCCAGCCTGTCAGCGAGAACCGA
>PWXP01000319.1 GCA_003561895.1 Planctomycetaceae bacterium
CTGCGACGGCTGGCAGCCGATCGAGGCCGAGCGGCGCCTGACCCGCCGCTGCTGCGAACTGCTCCTGGAATACGGCTTCCGCCTGAACGTGCTCACCAAGAGCTGCTTGGTCCTCCGCGATCTCGACGTGTTCGGCCACGGCGACGTGCGGCTGGGCGTGACGCTCACGACCCTCGACCAGCGTCTGGCGGCCCTCTGGGAGCCCCTGGCGGCGACGGTGTCCGAGCGGCTCGACGTGTTGGACCGCGCCAGGGAGGCCGGTTTGCGGACGGCCGTGATGCTCGGCCCGCTCCTGCCCGGCCTTTCGGATGACCGAGCGTCGATCAAGGCGCTGCTGCGGGCGGTGGCTGAACGGGATGTCGGGAAGATCTGGATGGATGCACTCAACGCCCGGCCCCGCGTCTGGCGGGACCAGATCCTCGGCGAGTTCGATCGGATCAACGTCTGGAGTCGGGGTGACGAGTAAGCCCCGCACAAGCCCCTGCTCATTCTCGACGCGCCTCGATGTCGCGATAAGCCTTCTCGAAGCACTCGGGACATGCCCTTTTTCCTATCCAACGCAGCTCCTCAAGAGTGAGTGACAATACATCGTCATCAACTTGGTCAGGCGGTAGGCTGGGAAGATCGGACACCATCCATTCTGGATCATAGCTGCGATCACATTGGTCGCAGATAGCACCATGTCTCCAGTCTCCGTCTTTGTAATGCTCAACCAGGTGACTCGCCCATTCTTCAAACCATGCAGCCGGATCGCTAGCATCGCAATGAATCAAGTAATTCCATTCGTTTTCGGGCACCGAGCACCCGCTGCCCCAGTCCGGCAGGAAACCGCACTCATCTATTGCCTGCAACATCGGATCGTCATCCGGCAACGACTCCACGTAGGCCACGACTTTGTCGAGGCAGCCGGCGTAGTATTGGTTCTTTGGATTACTAGAACAGCCTTCCGCGATCTTGGACTCACGGAAAATCGCTGCCTGCCGGAGGTTACTGGCAAGCTCTTTCTTCACATGCTTCGCGTCAGCCATAGCTCTCTCCTTCCTTTACAGAAAGCGGTTCGTCGGCACGCAACCTCATCTTCTTAAATGCTACCGATACTCGCTGCGTGCCGTTTTCGCATTGTTGACGGCACGCCCGCTTTGCCGCGGCCGGACCGTCCGGTGCCGGCATCGATTGCAGCGGGGCCTTGGGTTGTCCGGCCCCACGTAAACGAACCACAGCACGCGGACGAACGGAGAGCCGAAGCCGTCGGGGTGGCGAACATAAGAGGCGGGTCGCGAGGTCTTTCGATGAACATAGCATCTGATGGCCGAAAAATGGACCAGTCCCCGGCCGGCCCGTCATCGGTTACGCTGGCCGAGAAATACGGCTGGGAATTCCGCAGCAAACATGACCTGAAGGAGATTTGGGGCGCGGGGCAGCAACAGGTCCTACCGGGAAAGCCCGACCTGCAGGTCGCCCTACCACCGCAGGTCGAACGTGATGCCTTCCTCAAGCTCCACCGTGGCATCCTGGGCCACTTCGACGCCGAGAACGGTTTCGGTGTTATACATCGAGGGTATGTCCAGACCCTCCTTGGTGACACGCACCAAGTAGAAGCCCGGTGCCACGCCCGGTGGATCGCCCGGACCAACTTCCATGGTGGGCATGACCAGCCCGCCGGCGTCGGTGACGCCCGTTGCCGGTTGGACGTTCGGCCCGAGGAACTCCTCCGGGTCGAGCACGACCGTGGCGCCTTCGAGGGGGGCGCCGCCAGCCAGGATCGTAAGCACAAGCGACATGCGGCCTACCCGCGACTCCTGCCACGCGCGGACGCGTGCCGTCACGGCGCCGTCGCCGTCGGTATCGAGCCGTTCCAGGGCGGCCTTCAGCGACGGCGCGTTCTCCAACTCGTCGCCGGATATCCTGCCGTCGCCGTCCAGGTCGTACTGCCGCATGGCTTGGCGACCCGCCGAGGCAGCGTCGATCGAAGGCGGATGTACGCGCGACGGCCTTCGCGAACAACCGCTGGACAGGAGCGCCGCCAAGGTCAGGGCGGCGATAGGAAAGCAGTAACAACTACTTCGAGACATGACGAGTCGTCCCTTAGACAAAAACGGAGGGGAAACAATTCTGGTAACCGTTTACGAAGGAGTGGCCCCTTCAGCGGATACCGATAGCATATGCTAACCGAAGCCAGCCGGCGATTCAAGCGGCAAGAAATGCGCCGTGTGCCGCCCGCGCCCCGTTACCCCAGGCACTGCTGCACCGGCTTAGTATCCCATACCGGCATGCCGCCAGATAGGCTTGGTGTCTTTGGGGGGTGTGTTTGCCGAATTGGCGTCACCCGGTTGTGTTCAGAACTTGCTGGCGTCGATCACCTGTCCGCTACTGCGCACACCCAGCCGCCGATGGGTTTCGGGGTCGATCGAGTAGCTGATCGAACGCACCGAACCGTCGCAAAATGACATGTTGAAGCTGCCGGCGTGGGCGCTGCCGAAGTTTTCCGGGAGAGCGGAGCCCGGCCGATCCTGCATAGGCCGGTAGTTGTGTCGAACCGACCGGTGGTTGTCGTGGTTGTAGCCGCTGTACATGCTCTGGTTGTCGCCCGAACACTCGCCGGTGTAGTAGTGGTCCGGGCTGAGATACTTTTCACCGATGAGGTATGTGTTGCTGGTACCGTCGCGGATGTGAGCGATGCTTATTTGGCTGCGGATGAACGATATCCCGCCGGGTTCGACGGAGTACGGATACCAGTAATTCTCGTGCCACGTACCGGCGGCCGTCCAGGCGTCGCCGATAGCCAGCGAGTCCGGGCCACCCATGTCGTGGGGCAGCAGGGGATCGCCGGCGCACGCGGCGTAGTCGCTGCGGGCGTTGAGCTTGAGGTTTCCCAACGTGCCGTGCTGGTTGTGCCAGTTATGCCGCGGAAGCACCGGCCACGCCCCCGGGCGCCGCCGCGAGGGGCAGGTGTACACGGCCAAGGGGGTTTGCACCAACTGGGTGCCGCCCTCCTCTGTTTGGTGGTGATGGTTTTGGGGTCGCCGTCGGCGCCCAACTGGTGCAGCGCCGTCTGTTCCAGGAAGGGCAGCAGGGTGTACCCCCAGGCGCCCGGCTGGTCGGGCCCGGTGCCGCGGTCCGGGTCACCCACCCACAGGAATCCCCATCCGCCCGAGGGAAAGAACCCGTGTTGCTCGTGGTGCTGGTGTGCGGCCAGGGCGATTTGCTTCAGGTTATTGGCGCATTGCAACCTTCGGGCCGCCTCGCGTGCCGCCTGCACGGCCGGCAGAAGCAGTGCTATCAGGATGCCAATGATCGTAATGACCACGAGCAACTCGACCAGGGTAAAACCGTGTAGGGGCCGGCGCATGATCCTTCACCTCCGATAAATTTGGCAATGGTATTTTGTCACGGCCGCGGGCCACGACAGCATTCAACCAGGATTCGTGACAGGGGAACTTCTATCAACGGGGGGAAATACGGAACTGCACTTTAGGCGATCTTCGGAAAGCCCAGTGCGAATGTGCGACTTTTCCGTTTCCAGGGACCGACCCCGGAAAAAAACGGCAAGCCGCATGGTTTCGTTGCGGGCGACTTTTGCGTCTGCACGGCACGCCCCGTTTGCCGCGGCCGGCACACTGAGGGCCGGCATGGATTGCAGCGGGGCCTTGGCTTGTCAGGCCCAGCGTAAACGAACAACGGCGCGCCAATACGGACGCCGCCGGTGGGATGTTCAAATTGACGCCGAACACGGGTCATGTCACCGCCCTTGCTCACTAGCCGGATCGCGCCGAACCCGACCCGGTACGCCTATAATCATAAATCAGCAAATCACAGGAAGTCAACGCCCAGGAAGTCAACGCCCAGGAAGTCAACGCCCAGGAAGTCAACGCCCGGCTCCGCGAATTCTCGCCCGCCACGTTCTTCGGGGGCATGAGTTCAGGGCCCCTTCCGCGCCGAAACCGACGCGGTAACTATTTAGTCTAATCGGTCAGTCGCGACAGTCAAGAGCCCGCAACGCGAATTTCCCTTCGGTCCTGCGCCCGCCGGTGTTGCTTTCCCCGATGGACACTCTGGAAATGGGAATTTCCTTTCCCGGCACGCCCGCCGGTGTTGCGGCGCCGATTCCTTTACAGCCAGATGGAATGTACGGTTGTATAACGCCCCCCAAAATGCGCGCCGGTGAGGAAATTGGTCTTGTACGAAAGGGCGGCTCTCCCGATGCTTCTGTTTTTCCCGTAAGGAAGCACCAAATCAGGAGAGCCACCGATGGCCAAGTGTAAACGATCGGAGGGACGACCGCAACCGAAGCACAAGAAATCGAAGAAATCGCAGCACGACAAACGCAAGCGACTGGACCGTCGGAATCGCAATCGCAGGAAGACCACCGAGGCCAAGGTGCCGTTGACCGGCGC